>NZ_JAHHWP010000005.1:0-53204 GCF_018729305.1 Phycicoccus mangrovi
CCCGGCCCCTCCCTCTCCGCGAACGTGTGTGAAATCGCCGAGGATGACCGGCGATTTCACACACGTTCGCGGGGCTGTGGATGACGACTGCGGGCCGACCGCCCGGCGGTGCAGGCTGCGCGGATGGACCCCGAGCACCGACGAGGAGTCGAGAGGCTGGCCGAACCGTACGGCGGCATCCTCTCGCGGTCGCTGCTGCGCGGGCTGGGCGTCGACCGGGACGCCGTGGCCCGCCAGGTGGCGGCCGACCGGTGGGCGCTGCCCGGCCGGCTGACCGTCGCGATGCATCGTGGCCCGCTGTCGGAGACGGCGAGGCCGTGGCTCGCGGTCTGGGAGGTCGGGCATGCGGTGGCCGTCGTGGACGGTGTCAGCAGCCTGGTCGCCGCGGGGCTCACCGGCTTCACCGAGCACGACGTCCACGTCTCTGTGACGCGCAACGCCCGGTGTCCGCGGGTGGACGACGTGCGCATCCACCGGGTGCGGCGACGGCCGGACGAGCTGGTCGACGGCGACTCGTTGCCGCGGACACGACCGGCGGTGGCGGCCGTCCGTGCCGCGGGCTGGGCGAGGAGCGACCGGCAGGCCGCCCTCGTGCTCGCGATGACCGTCCAGCAGCGGCTCGTCTCCGGGGCCGACCTCGTCGCCGCGGCGAAGGTGGTGCGGACCCGGGGTCGCCACCCTTTCATCCGACAGGTCGTGCGGGACGTCGCGGACGGCGCGCAGTCCCTCGGCGAGCTCGACTTCGCGGCCATGTGCCGGCGCCACGGCATCCCCGAGCCGGACCGCCAGGTCGTGCGCCGCGGGCCGACGGGGCGCATCTACCTCGACGTGCGGTGGGCGTTCGCCCGACTGGTCGTCGAGATCGACGGGTCGGGCCATCGCTCGGGGCTCGCCCTGACCGACGACAACCTGCGGCAGAACGCCGTGACGCTCGGCAGCGACCGGGTCCTGCGCTTCGACCTGCTGGCGCTGCGGCTGCAGGAGTCGACCGTCATGGCCCAGGTCCGCGCCGGCCTCGGCGGATGCGTGTGAAACCGCCGGGGATCCCCGGCGATTCAACACACGTTCGCGGGAAGGGAAGGGCGGGGCGGGGGAGGGGAGGTGGCGAGGGCGGGTCAGGGGGTGGTGAGCCAGAGGGCGGCGTAGGGCGGCAGGTGGACGTCGCCGTCGGGGTGCCAGGCGAGGGGCTGCCCGGTGAGGGCGTCGACGGCCGCGTCGAGCCCGAGCTCGTGGACCCGCCAGCCCGGCCAGACCCGCTCCTGCGGCGTCACGTTGTAGACGCCGGCGAAGCGCCCCAGGGGGTGCTCGCGCAGGGTGACGAGCACGCCGGGGTCGTCGACCGGGCCGATGCGCGTCTCGACCGAGCCGTGCAGGTGCGGCAGCGCGGCCCGCGCCCGGACGAGCCCGACGAGGTCGCCGAACACCCGCCCGGACACCGTCGAGCGGTCGTGCCGCGTCGCCATCGCGCCCAGGTCGAGCCGCGGCCGGTGCGCCCACCGGTTGTCGTCCTCGTGGCCCGGCTCCGACGCCCAGTCGGGGTCGTTGACCTGCCCCAGCTCGTCGCCGCTCCAGATGACCGGGATGCCGCCCCAGCCGACGACGACGGCGTGCGCGAGCCGCAGGGCCGCGACGGCGAGGTCGAGCTGCTCGGGCGTGCCCGCACCCTCGATGCCGACGAGCGAGGCCGCGGTGCCGGACGTGCGCCGGTCGCCGGTCTCGGGGTTGAACTGGAAGACCAGCCCGCGCGCCGGCGAGCCCCAGAAGTCGCCCGAGTACCAGTCGGCGAGGAAGTGGCGGTGCCCCGGGCCGGTGACGCCGACCGCCGCCGCGTCCTCGTCCATGATCGCCCAGCCGATGTCGTCGTGGCAGCGCAGGTAGGTCAGCCACGTGGCGCTCGCGGGCTTGGGCGGCAGCGACCCCAGCGCGTGCGCCGCCAGCCGCACGTCGCGGGCCGCGAGCATCGACCAGACCTGCACCATGAGGCTGTTGTGGTACGCGAGGTCGCTCACCTTGCCGGTGTGCTCGCGCTCCCCGAGGTACGCGAGCAGCTTGGTGGGGGCGACGATGGCCTCGGCCTTGAACGCCACTGCGGGACAGGCGATTCGCGTGACCGCGCGCAGCACCTGCGTCAGCGCGTGCACCTCGGGCTGCCCCTGGCAGTCGGTGCCGAGGCGCTTCCACATGAAGGCGATGGCGTCGAGGCGCAGGACGTCGACCCCGCGGTTGGCGAGGTCGAGCACGACCTGCGCGTACTCGACGAGGACGTCCGGGTTGCCCCAGTTGACGTCCCACTGCCACTCGTTGAAGGTCGTCCAGACCCAGCCGTCGAGCTCCTCGTCCCACGTGAAGTTGCCGGGGGCGAAGTCGGGGAAGACCTCGGGCAGCGTGCGCTCGTAGGCGTCGGGGAGGCGGCGGTCGGGGAAGACGTGGAAGTACGAGCGGTAGCGCAGCACGCCCTCGCGCGCCTTGCGCGCCCACTCGTGCTCACGGGCGACGTGGTTGAGGACGAGGTCCAGGACGAGGCTCATCCCGCGCTCGTGCAGCGAGTCGGCGAGCGCGGTGAGGTCCTGCATCGTCCCGAGGTCCGCGCGCACCTCCCGGTAGTCGGCCACGGCGTAGCCGCCGTCGTTGTCGCCGTCGCGGGGGCGCAGGAGCGGCATGAGGTGGAGGTAGGTGACGCCGAGCTCCTCGAGGTAGCCCAGGCGCTCGCCGACCCCGCGCAGGTCGCCGGCGAAGCGCTCGGTGTAGGCGGCGTACCCGACCATCGAGGGCTCCTGGAGCCAGTCGGGGCGCAGCATCCGCTCGAGGTCGCGGCGGTGCAGCCGGTCGGGACGGCGGGCGTAGGCCCGGGCAGCCCGGGTCACGAGCTCCGAGGCCGTCTGCGCGGCCCGGTCCTCGCCGTAGACGGCGACGAGCCCGCTCCACAGGTCCGGCCACCAGCGCTCCAGCCGCGCCTGCAGCATCCCGGCGCGCTCCGGGTCCCACCCGGAGGTCGGGAGGGCGGGGGGCGGCGGCACCGGTGCGGTCACGGGCGCCATCCTGCCCAATCCGCGCAAGCGTTTCCACAGCTTCCACGGAGCGTGTCCCCGGCACTCACACGGCGGCCCGAGACGGCGCACAGGTGACGCATAGGGAGCCACCCGACAGTGCAGGCATGACGACGAGCACGGCGGCGCCCGACGAGGCCTACCGCCGCCCCCACGCCGCCCTCCGCCGTCCCCGTCGCGCCGTCGTGCCCGTGCCGCGCTGGTGGCGGGACGCGACCGCGGCGGCCGGCTGGGCGGTGCTCCTCGGGGTCACGGCGCTCTGGGTGCAGGACGGGGGCGTGCAGGACCTCGGCACCCTCGCCGGGGCCCTCACGTCGACCGGCCGGCTGACCGGGCTCGTCGCCTCCGCGCTGCTGCTGCTCCAGGTCGTCCTCATGGCCCGCGTCCCGTGGGTCGAGCAGGCCTGGGGGCAGGACGAGCTGGCGCGCGTGCACCGCCTCGTGGGCTTCACGTCGTTCACGCTGCTGGTGGTCCACATCGGCCTCATCACCCTCGGGTACGCGGCGAGCGGGCCCCTCGGCCTCTGGGGCACGACGTGGGACTTCGTCGTCAGCTACCCGGGGATGCTCCTCGCGTGGGCCGGCACCGCCGCGCTCGTCATGGTCGTCGTCACCTCGGTCAAGCGGGCCCGTCGCCGGCTGCGCTACGAGTCGTGGCACCTCATCCACCTCTACGGTTACCTCGGAGCGGGGCTGGTCCTGCCGCACCAGCTCTGGACCGGCGCCGACTTCCTCGACTCCCGCGCCGCCACCGTCTTCTGGTGGGGCCTGTGGGCCGTCACGGCCGCCTCCGTCCTCGTCTTCCGCGTCGGCCTGCCGCTGTGGCGCTCGCTGCGCTCCCCGATCCGCGTCCTCGACGTCCGCGCCGAGGGACCCGGCGTCACGAGCGTCACCGTCGGCGGCGACGGCGTCCGGCACCTGCCGGTGCGCGCCGGCCAGTTCCTCCAGTGGCGCTTCCTCGACGGCCCCGGCTGGACGCGCGCGAACCCCTACTCGATCTCGGCCGCCCCGGACGGGCGCACCCTGCGGATCACCGTCGCGCACCTCGGTGACGGGTCGGCCAGGCTCGCCGCGCTGCGGCCCGGCACCCGCGTCCTCGTCGAGGGCCCGTACGGCCGGATGCACGGCGGCGTCCGCACCCGGCGCAAGGTGCTCCTCATGGGCTCGGGCATCGGCATCACCCCGATGCGCGCCCTCCTCGAGGAGCTGCCCCAGCACCCCGGTGACGTCACGGTCGTCCACCGCGTGCGCTCGCGCGCCGAGGCCGTCCTCGCCGACGAGCTGCGCTCGCTCGCGGCCGCCCGTGGCGCCCGCTACCTCCTCGTCGAGGGCCCCCGGGTGGGGGGCCGGGCGAGCTGGCTGCCGCAGCAGGCCGCGCACCTCGGCGACGCCGAGGCGCTGCGCGAGATCGTCCACGACATCGACCACCACGAGGTCTACGTCTGCGGCAACGACGGCTGGATGGACGCGGTGCGCGACGCCGCGCACGCCGCCGGCGTCCCGCGCGACGCGATCCACCTCGAGCGCTTCGGCTACTGACCCCCAACCCCCACGACCCGCGAGGACCTCCACGATGCGACGCATCACCACCTGGCTGCTGAGCACGGTCTCGGCGCTCGTCCTGCTCTTCAGCTACCACACCTCGACCGGGCAGGGCGCGACCACCGTGGCGCTCGGCGACGCCAACGCCGACGGCGCCGCTGCGCCCGACACCGCGAGCGGCGACGGGACGTCGAGCGGCTCGAGCGACGGCTCGTCCTCGTCGTCGTCATCGTCCTCGGACTCCTCGAGCGCGACACCGTCCCCCTCGACGACGAAAAAGTCCTCGTCGTCCGCCGCGAAGACCTACACGGGCGACGCGATCCAGACGCGGTACGGACCGGTGCAGGTCGAGATCACCGTCAAGGGCGGCAGGATCACGAAGTCGGCCGTGACGCAGGTGCCGTGGAGCGACCACCGCGACCAGGAGATCAACGGCTACGCCGTGCCGATCCTCAACGACGAGGCCGTGCAGGCGCAGGACGCCGGGATCGACATGGTCTCGGGGGCGACGTTCACCTCCGACGGCTACATCCAGTCGCTGCAGTCCGCGATCGACCAGGCCAACCTGTGATCACCGCCGAGATCCCCGTGGCCCCCGCAGCGCCGACGCCGCCGGTCCTCGCCCGCCGGGCCTGGGTGGAGCACGTGATGGGCACCGCGGTGAGCATCCACGTGCGGGCCGTCGAGCCGACCCGCCCCGACATCGAGGCCGCGGTCCAGCGGGCCTTCGCGCACCTGCGGCGGGCCGACGCGGTCCTCTCGACGTGGCGCGCCGACAGCGACCTGCTGCGCCTCCAGCACGGCGAGGTCGACGACGTGCACGGCTGGGTCGCGGACGTCGTCGACCTCTGCCTCGAGGCCGAGGAGCGCACCGACGGCCTGTTCTCCGCCTGGCGCTCGCGCGACGGTGGCCGCCCGGTGTTCGACCCGACCGGTCTGGTCAAGGGCTGGGCCGCCGCCGGGGCCGCGGAGCACCTCGCCGTCGTGCCCGAGATCGCCTACAGCCTCGGCGCCGGCGGCGACGTCGCCGTCGGGGTGGGACCCGGGCCGTCCGTCACCGCGCCGACGTGGCGGATCGGGCTCGAGGACCCCCGCACGCCGGGCCGGGTCGCGGACGTCGTGGCCGTGCGTCGCGGCGGGGTCGCGACCTCCGGGGCGGCCGCGCGCGGCGCCCACGTCGTCGACCCGCGGACCGGGCGAGGGATCGCGCGACCCGGCTCGTGCACGGTCGTGGGGCCCGACCTCACGTGGGCCGACGTGTGGGCGACGGCCGCGTGGGTGGACCCCGAGCGGGTGGCCCGGATGCTCCCCGAGCGCGACCCGGAGTATTCGCTCATCGTCCTCTGACGAACGTCCGCGCCTGTGGCACAGCGGGGTTTACGAGGCCTCCGGGGGTTGTCCACCGCCGCAGGATGCCCCTGCCGCCGCCGCGCGGCCGCTGCTATGTTCGACGCACCACGCCGGGCTTCAGCAGGGGGTCCCGGCTCCAGCCACAGGCCGGGTCATGGTCCGATCGCAGCTCCGCGTGCTCCCGCGTCCGCACCCGCCGACGCCCCGGGCCCGTCGGGTGGCGCACCTGCGGTGCGCCGCCGCTGCTCCGCCGTGCCGGTCGTCGGCTCCCTCGGACCCGGCGGGTCCCGCGGCGTCGCCGCGGGGCTCGCTCGGCCCGGCGCCGGTCGCCCACGGGTGGCTGCAGCGCGGGTCGGCGGGCGCCGGGACGGCGGTGGCCGCGCCGAGCGCCGGTCGCCTTCCCTCTGTGCCGCCCGGCGTCCGTGGGCCCCGGCCCACGGACGGCAGCCACCCGCTCAGCCCCGCGCGAGGGCCTCGGCCAGCGCCTCGGCGTCGGTGACCGGCCGGTCGCAGACGAAGCCGCGGCAGACGTAGGCGGCGGCCGCGCCGTCCACGAGGGGACGGTCGGCCAGCAGGGGGATGCCGGGGGCGTCCGGCCGGCCGGCGACGTGCACGAGCCCGGGCGAGGTCGCCGCCCGGACCGTGGCGAGCATCGCGTCGGCCTCCGGGCCCTCGCCGACGACCGCCACCTGGAGCGGTCTGGCCACGGCGGCCTCGGCGACCGCCAGGGCCCATCCGGCGAAGCGAGGCTCGGACGCGGCGACCGAGCCGCAGGCGGCCAGCGCACGGTCGGCGGCCTCGCGGTGCGCGGTGGAGCCGGTGAGCGCGGAGTACGTGAGGAGCGCCCCGGCGAGGGCCGCGGCGCCCGACGGCTCGGCGTTGTCGCTGCGGCTCGCGGGGCGCGCGAACAGCCCCGGTGCGTCGTGGGCGGTGTCGTGCAGCGCGCCGTCGGCGTCGACGAAGCCCGCGAGGGCGCGGTCGAGGAGGTCGCCCGCGCGGACGAGCCAGCGCGCCTGGCCGGTGGCCTGGTGCAGGGCCAGGAGCCCCTCGGCGAGGTCGCCGTGGTCGTCGAGGACGGCGGGTGCGGCCGACACGCGACCGGCGCGCGAGGTGCGGTGCAGCGTCCCGTCGACGTCGTGGGTCGCGAGGACGTGGTCGGCGGCGCGCGCCGCGGCGGCGACGAGGTCGGGCCGCGGGAGCAGCGCCCCGGCGTCGGCGAGGCCGGCGATGGCGAGGCCGTTCCAGGCGGTGACGACCTTGTCGTCGCGGGCCGGCTGCGGGCGGGACCCCCGGGCCTCGAGCAGCCGGGTGCGGGTGGCGGACCACCAGGAGGCGTCCTCGGGGTCGCGCCGCAGCTGCAGGGTGGAGCTGCCGTGCTCGAAGGTGCCGTCGTCGGTGACGGCGAGCAGGTCCGCGGCGCGGGCGCCGTCGTCCGCGCCGAGCACCTCCGCGAGCTGTGCCGGGGTCCAGGCGTAGGTCAGGCCCTCGTGCGACGTGCCGTCGACGACGGTGTCGGCGTCGAGGGCGGAGGCGAACGCCCCCTCGGGGGTGCCGAGGTCGCGGACGACGAAGTCGGCGGTCTCCTCGACGACGCGGCGGGCGAGGGGGTCGCCGGTGGCCCGCCAGAGATGCGCGTAGGCGCGCAGCAGGAGCGCGTTGTCGTAGAGCATCTTCTCGAAGTGGGGCACCACCCACGAGGCGTCGACCGCGTACCGCGCGAAGCCGCCGGCCAGCTGGTCGTACATCCCGCCGCGGGCCATCGTCTCGCCGGTGTGGCGGGCCATCGCGAGGGCGTCGGCGGACCCGGTGCGCGCGTGGTGGCGCAGGAGGAGCTCGAGGACCATCGACGGCGGGAACTTCGGGGCGCCGCCGAACCCGCCGCGCACCTCGTCGTACTGGCTGCGCAGGCGCACGACGGCCCCGTCGAGGACGTCGGCCGCGATGGGCGCCGGGGCAGGAGGACCGGTCACCTCGCGCAGCCGCTGCGCGACGTGGGCGCCGGAGGCGAGGACCTGCTCGCGCTGCTCGCGCCAGACCCGCGACGCGTTGTCGAGCAGGCCGAGGAAGTGCGCCCGGGGGAGGTAGGTGCCCGCGAAGAACGGGTCGCCGTCGGGGGTCAGCAGGCAGGTCATCGGCCAGCCACCCTGGCCGGTCAGCGCGGTGGTCGCGGCCATGTAGACGGCGTCGACGTCGGGGCGCTCCTCGCGGTCGACCTTGACGGCGACGAACCCGTCGAGGAGGACGCGCGCCACCTCCTCGTCCTCGAAGGACTCGTGGGCCATGACGTGGCACCAGTGGCACGCGGCATAGCCGACAGACAGTAAGACACACCGGTCGAGGCGGCGCGCCTCCTCGAACGCCTCGTCGCACCACGGCCACCAGTCGACCGGATTGTCCTTGTGCGCAAGGAGATACGGGCTCAACGAGCCTGCAAGTCGGTTCGGCATCCGTGGGGCTCCATCACTGTTGAAAGTGCGAGATGTGTCGCGGCAGGCCCGCTACGACACACGAACGGGACACACGAGCGTGTCACAGACTGCTGCGCGCCCCCGCTCAGGACCGGCCCGGCCAGACGATCAGCACGCTTTTGTGACTCACGTCGTGGCGCGGAACGACATCGGGGATTGCGCCGTCGTGCCAGACCGTCACCTTGCCCACACATGACAACGCACCTGGCAGAGCGCCACCAGCACACCGACCCGCGCCACACGTACCTGTCCCGAAAGGAGGTCATCACCTACTTCGGCTGGGGACGCAGTAAGGGCTACTCCATGCTCATCCCCGAGCACACCGGCTTCCCCCGCTCCGTGGGTGGCCGCTACCGGCTCGACACCATCCTCGCGTGGGAGGAGGCCGTCTTGGCTGGCGACGTGGAGCCCAAGCTCCCCTCGCGCGCCCCCTCCAAGGCCGGGGTCCCCGTCGGCATTCCGGCACCGCGCCGCCGCTCGGCGAAGGTGGCCTGACATGTCCGCCGCTCAGATGAAGGGCACGCCGCGCTCCACGCCCGGTATCTCGCGCACCTGGTGCGCCACCCTGTACGCGCCCGCCGGCAGCTACACCCGTTGGCGAGTCAAGTTCAAAGCACCCCACCCCAAGACCGGGGAGCTGGTCTGGACCACCCGCAGCCCCGAGCAGCCGACCCGCACCGCCGCCGTTGCCCTCTTCCACCAGATCGAGGCCGCCCTCGACGCCGAGACGCCCGTCCCGCTCCCGGACAGGGCCGACGCGTCCGTCACGATGGCGACACTGTGCGAGGCCTACATCGAGGACTGCAAGGAGCGCCGGCTGGCCGTGAACACGTGGCAGAACCGAGAGAGCCGGCTGCGCAAGCACGTCGTCGGCAACATCGGCACCGTGCGCGTGTCCAAGTGGCGGGCGACGCACTCCCGCACCGTCATGTCGACCGCAGCACAGTCCGTCTTCTCCGCGTCCGGGCGGGAGGACATCCGCTCCGACCTGGCCGCGCTGCGCAAGCTCGCCCATGCGCGTGGATGGCTCGCAGCGACGGTCGATCCGCTCTTGGGCGTCACCATGCCGCGCACCACGTCCGAGCTCGGCCAGCACGCGAGCTACGTGCCCGAGGAGCTGCGCCCCGAGCGCCGTCACGTCGACGCCATCGCCGCCGTCGCGACCGACCTGTGCGTCAACGGCACGGGCCGCAACGAGGCGGTCCTCCGCATCGCGAACTACGGAACGCTGCTCCGGGTGGCCGGCTACGGCGGGCTGCGCCTGGCGGAGCAGCTCGGGCTGCGCGCCGTCGACATCTTCCCCGACCAGGGATGGCTCGAGGTCAACGGCTCATGGGTCGACCCGCGAGCACCCGAGGTCGAGCACCGCGGCCCGGTGAAGAACTGGAAGCTGCACCGGGTGCCGCTTCCGGGCTCCCTCATGCTCGAGCTCCTACCGGTCATCGCGCGCTCCCTCGGCCTACAGGAGAACGCGTCACAGCAGCAGGTCGTGAACGCGCAGCTGCGCGAGCGGGCGCGGCGGACCAAGCTCGGCGCGTCCTCGGGCAAGACGCCGTGGTGGGCTGTCGAGGTCGACCCGGCCGAGGAGCAGTGGCTCTTCGTCGACGGGTCGACGGGACTGCCGCCATCGCAGGAGTTCCTGAACACCGTCTGGCACAAGACGCGGCGCGAGCTCGAGCGGCGCGACCCGGACAACGCGTGGCCGGACGTCATCGTTGTGCGGAACATGCGCCACCACGCCGTGTCGTTCTGGCGGGCTGAGCTCAACGCGGAGTGGGAAGACGTCGCTGCGTGGCTCGGAGACAAGCTGCAGACGGTCCTGAACCACTACGTGCGCTCGGGCACGGACGCGCTGCGCAACGCCGTGACCACCCTGGAGAACTACTGACCGCGGCTGCTCTCGGGCCGTGACCAAGAAAAGACGCCCACGACCTCAACGTCGAAAGCAGCGCCGAGTGAGGTGGCCGGGAGCAGGGACCACCGCTTCCTGCACCCACCACCCGCCCCCGCACCAGCCCGTCACGTGGCTGTATGCGGGGGCACTTTGGTTGTGGCGGGCGGCGCGCGCTCACCGCGGCGGCGAGAGGGTGATGCGGGCCTTCTCCAGGGCGATGGGCCAGTCGAACTCGCCGAGGTGGGCGAAGCGGCCGGCCAGATGCACCAGGTCGGTCCCGCCGGGCAGGGCCAGCTCGTCGAGGGTCCACGACAGGACGAGCTGGACCGCGGCGACGTCCTCGCCGGTCAAGCCGGTGCCAGCGTCGAGCGCGCCGGCACGCTCCTCGATGAAGCCGAGGAGGGTCTCCAAGTCGGCCCGGTCGAACAGAGCCAGGATGGCGAGGCCGAGCTGACGAGGGAGGTCGATGCCAGTCTTGATGCTCACGGGCGGTCACCGGGCGCAAAAAGGGCCTCGACGTAGGCCGTGAGGTCGGCCGGGGTGTAGGCGGAGCGGGAGGGCTCACACGGGTCGCACGCGGCGACCTCCAGGGCCATCGATGCATCGTCGGTGTCGGGGAACGGGACGCCGGTGCGAGAGCGCCAGTGCCGCGCCGTGACGTGCGCCGGCGCTGACTGCAGGACGTTCAGGGGCGGGAACGACGGGTGGACGGCGCACGTGGCTGGCTCGGCGATGAGGAGGGCGGACCAGGCGCAGTGCACGCAGGTGGGGCCGGGCTCTGGGGGGCGGTCCTGCAGGACGGCCGGGCGCGGGTCGGTGGCACGCCACAGGTCGGCGCAGTCGGGGGCGCAGAACGAGAGGACCGGGCCGGCACGGTCCAGGGCGCGCGGGGTGATGCGGACGCGGTAGCGGTAGATGGGCGCGGCAGCCTCCAGGATCCCGTCGGCGGGTGGTCATGCGTGACGGTGGGGTCGCGGCCCGCCCGTGGCACTAGTCCGTGGCAGCGGTTCGTGGGTCGCAATGGCAGGTGTCGACCATCGCCACCAGCTCGGCCGTCGCCGTGTCGTAGAGGCCCACTGAGAGCTCGAGCAGCGCACGCCGTCGCGCCACCTACGCGCCCACTGCGCCCACCCGGTCGTGAACGCATGCGCGTTGTAGACGACGACGGCGAGCTTCGCACCGAGCAGGGCCCGCACACCCGCCCTACAGCGCTACCCGGTAGACGATGCGTCGCGGGTCAAGGAGCAGGCCGGGGTGACCTGACGGCTGGCGCGGACCGGGAGGGGCGGGGCTGGGCTGGGCGAGGGCAGGAGAGGGGGTCTGTTCCGGTCGGAAGCGGAGGACGCCACGGGACCCGTCCACCTCGCGCGCCGGCGAGCAATCACCGATGGCGGCCTCAGCTGCTGGCCGCCCGCACAGGTCACGGGACGGTCGCGACGATGGTGATCCGGCGCTCCAGCGCGCCAGACCGCCCGGCACTGGCCCGCCGGCGCGCGGTCGCGGCCCACCGACCGCTGGCCGGGCAGCTGGCGCGTGCCAGGGGCGACGGGCCAGCTGAGCGATGACCGGCTGGAGGCCAAGGCGCTCGAGGCCCTGCAGGAGGCCGGCCGCACCCGGCAGCCCTCAGCGGCCAGTCGTTCACGACACTGGGGCGCGCGTCGGTCACCACCCGGCTGCGCTCGCTGCGCCGCACCGCCTGAAGTCGGGACGGCGGCGGTGCGGCATCAGACGAGGAAGGCCCAGGCCCGCTTGCGCCGAGGGAGCCCTGAGACGCGCACGCCGACGCGGAAGAAGACCTGCAGGATCACGTAGAGCAGCGCAGGGACGGCCAGCGTTCCCAGGTCGCGCAGGTCCACGGATCCAACCGAGGAAAGCACCAGGATCGTGAGCATGGCAGCGCCAGAGCTCTGCGCGACCAGACGCGACTCCTGCGGGCTGGGCCGGGGCGGCCAGGACTTGCTCACGCGGAGAGCGTAGGCCGTGCGGACCCGGCGCGGCGGTTCGGCGACGGCCTAGGCTGAGCCGATGGTCGCGGTGCAGCGGCGGTAGGCAGCGAGGGGCGGCTCGCCGGTCATGGACGACACCGTGAGAGCGCACCGCGCCGACGGGAGCCAAGGCGCGTCTGCGTGTCCCCGGCTGGGCGCGAGGACCGCTGGCTAGCCTCGACGCATGTACTTACGGGGGGAACCACGTTGAGCTGGCTCAGGGACCATCTCGACGTGATGGCCATCGTCATCTCGCTGGCCACGTTCGCCTGGACGTTCGGTGCGGACGGCCGGGTGCGGCGACGGGAGGACCGCGCAGAGATGCGCTGCGCCCTCGTCGCCGCGCGCGTCCAGCTTGAACAGCTACGGCCGCACGCGCGCCACCCGGAGCAGACGCTGGAGGACCTGCCGGCGTTGCTCGAGGTGGCCCGGTGGCACAGGCAGGGCGACTCCCCGCCTGTGCTCGACTGGAGGAAGCATCAGCGGCTGTGGGACGACTACGTCTTCGAGGTCGGTGAGGGAACCAGCGTGTACATGCACGGCCTAGTGGCGGCAGAGCCCGAGCGCCAGGCGCCGTACGGCGGGGCGTTGACCGAGGATGAGCTGCGGCGTCGCTACGCGAACTTGGAGGAGCTGCTGCGCGACCTCGACAACTGGCACGGGCTCTTCCGCATGGCTCGTCGCGCTCGGGCGAAGTGGCGGGCCTGACCGGGCCATCGCCCCCGGCAGCGGCCACATCGGGAGCCGCCGGGCCGCGCAACGTGGTGGTCAGGTCCCTAGCTGATGCGCTTCCACAGGCCGCACCCTGGGTTGGCATCGGTGCGCACCAGACCTTCGCGGTCGACCATAAGCAGTTCATGCGGATCGCGGCATGAGGGGTCGACTCGGACCGGGGAGCTTCTTTGCTACTGGGGACTACCGGCTGAGCTTCTGTCGTGTCGTACGGCTCGAAAGGAATCCCACAGGAGATCGATCGTCGTCATCGCTCCAACGGCCGCGCCCATGGCTGACACCAGCCTGACGCCGTCGGACTCCGTCACTCCCGATAGGAAGGCCATTGCCAAACATGAGCCCGCTGAGACCACCGTCAGCAGCGTGAGCCGGCGGGACCGCCTTGGCGCGCGGTCACTGCCGCGGCTCGTCAACGCAGAACCGATGCAAAGGAAGGCAATCGCAAATGCGATAACCCACGGCTCCCCTTGGTTGTGAGCGGCAAGCGTGAAGCCAAGAACGACCAAGAACGCCGCGCTTAGGCGTACCGGCCACCGGTCAAGGAACCGCCGATCGATGACCCACCAGAACTGACGCCTGCGCTGCTCCCCGGTGGACGTCACGAGCGGCAGTGTTCCATGCCTCGCCACTGGGCACTTGGAATCGACAAGGTCGCATCGCTCCGCGGCATGTGCGCACGTCTCCGGAAGTGTCAGATTGGCGGCAGGTGAGGCACGCCGATGCCCGCGGCTTCGGACGCTCGGATGACTTCCCGCAGGGACTCCTCTAGTTCTTGACGGAGTTCGTCACGGTCCTCAGGGTTCGTGGAGCGCGCCATGGTCACCCACTCACTGAGACGGTCACCCTGTACGACGATGCCCGCGTATCGCCGGCCCATCGTTCGGACGACGACTCGATTGGTCTTGGGCGACAGGAGTTCAATCTCAGTGGCACGTTCCATGACGGGAGCCTCCCATGCGGCCACCACCTTCGGCGCTGGACTTCGAAGCGACCGAGGTGCGGCCATTTCGGATGGTCCAGGGAGCCAGCGGGCCAACAATGGATTCATGCCCTTCTGGCGTCGTTCGCAGCGAGCATGTCCGCCGGTCGTCGACAAGTCATGCCCCGACTGTGGGCACGATGAGTCGGCCCATCCTCGGCCAGGCCGAGAAGACCTAAGTCGCTGCGCGGCTTGCATCTGGGAGGAAGACACTGGCCGGCGTGACGAGGCGAGCATGTGTTCGCGGCGCTTCTCGGGCCCAGGATGAGGACTGCTGATCGTGTCCGCTCCGCGGCATTGCAGGACGTGTTCAGGGCTGCGCTAGGGCCAGCCACTCCGGGTAGTCGTGCCGAACGCCCTCGTCGTTCAGCGAGAGCATGACGTGGCCGTCTGCGCTGTCGATGGTCCAAAGGGACGTGTCCTGAAGGAGTTTCGTCGCATCCTTGGCAGCAAGAACCATGTAGGCACCTTCTTGTGTGGCTCGGTGCCGCCACTCGGCGGCCGCGAGCATTTGCGGAGGGTTCTCGTCGGCCACGAGGTCCAGCCAGCCCGCCTCATGCCACGGGATCAGAGCGGCTTGGCACTCACTTGCCAGCCACGGCCCGTGTACGACGTCCGGAGTCTCAGAACCAAGATCCCTGACTTCGTGGGTCACCTCATACAGAGCAGCCTGCTCATGTACTAGTACGTACATTTCCGACACCAGATCGGACCATCGCTCGGCAATCACGGGCCTGAGTCTGCCGCCAGCGATTGGGGCGCGACGCCGGGATGAAGATACGCACGGTCGGCGGCATGAGCGGGTACTTCCGTGACGGTCCGGTTAGGTTGCTTTCGTGCGTAGTCGCGGTCATGCCGTCGGGGTGAGTGTGGCGATCGGTGCCGCCGGCGCTCTCTACCTGTGGTGGTCCGCCTGGCCTCTGCGCTCTGGATCTAGCTGGACGCCGCAAGTCGCGGTCGTTGCGATGCTGGTGGGCCCCGCCCTGGTCGTTGCAGCTTTCGCGGGCCTGGTGCAGGTGTTTCTCCATCGGGCGGGCGGCACGGTGCTCGTGACTATTGCGACGTCGGCCGTGGTGCTTGTCAGTGGGTGCACGTGCGCCGTGCTCGGCGCGCTGGTCATCGACTCCGGGTGGATGCCGGGCGAGGTGACGCTTCGACCGACTGGCGCCGACCTCACCACCGCGCTGTCAATCTGGGGCCTGTTCACCGTCGGCCTCGTCACCATTGGTGTGCTCGGCCTGCGATCGGCGAAGGCTTCATCTTCCGCGGCGTGAAGCGCCGCCGCCCACCGCGTTGACGAACGAAGGGTTGGCCGCGCTCTCTGCGGCATAAGCGGACGTTCCGTGGCAGCCTGCGATCGTGGCCTTCCACATTACCGACTTTGAGCAACGCGTTCGCGCACACGTCGAGCGCTGGGATGCGCTTGAGGCAGATGTCGCTTTCACGCCGATCTCACCGAATCACGGAAAGGCGGTCACGTCGGCGGAGTTCGACAGTGCCGGATGGCTTGCGAGCGTAATTGTTTGGGAGACCGGAGAGCTCGATTTGGACGCGGGCCGCAAGGCAGACGGTTGGCTGGTCACAAAGCACTACAACCTGGACTCGCTAGACGGATTGGACGAGGTGCTCGTGGAGCTCGTCGCCTTGCTCCGAGACGGCCTCCCACCGCCGGAGGCCATGACCTCGTGGCTCGATCGACCTAACGAGTGACCGCCCAGCGTCATCAGGGCGACTCCCAACTCGCGGCATGAGCGGATGCGTCGGCCGTCAGCGGGCTGCTTGCGGTGCCCGAGATTTGACATACCGGCTGCCTATGACAGCGAATGCTGCGAGGGCGGCGAGTAGCAAAGCGGGGCTGAGTATCGGGAGGGGCGAGTACGCGGCGGCGCAGGAAGGGTCTGGCAACGGGGAGGGCCGACCAAAGAGGGCCGGCCCACACTCCACGTAGATGCCGTTGGGCTCCGCTGCACTGAGTGGAAGTGCTCCGAGCCCCCAACCCGCAAGTGCGAGCAGGACAGCCGGCACGGCCAGCACTGGGATGGCGACGCGCTTCATGGATCGGACCGTAGCGCGGGCTCTGGGCCAAGGCCTGATGATCGCCGCATCGACCTGCGCCCGGCGGCAGTAGCGGACGTGCCGCGAGGTGCTTCGAGTGCCGGGTACGTTTGCGCCGTGAGGGTGGGGATGGTGCTCGAAGCCGGTGGCGAGCGCGACTTGCGACGCAGTGACGCCAATCGGGTCTGCTGCAGAGTGCTGATCGGTGTTGCGGTGTTGGCTGTCGTCGTCCGGCTCGTGCCGACGCTGATGCATGGTGGTTGGCTCGGTCTGGGCAGGTATGACGACGGGGTGTACCTGGGAATTTCGATGTCTCTGCTGCACGGGCAGCTGCCATATCGCGACCTGGTGATGCTGCATCCGCCCGGGGTGGTGTTGGCTTTGGCACCGTTCGCCGCTATCGCAGGGCCGTTCGGGGATCCGGTTGCGCTCGTGGTGGGCAAGGTCGTGGTGATGCTGGCCGGTGGGGTTGCGGCCGCGCTGGTGACGTGGCTGATTCGCGATCGCGGCAGCGCTGCGATGTGGGCTGCCGGCGCCACGTACGCCGTGTTCGTGCCGGCGGTGTACGCCGACTCCTCGCTGACCTTGGAGGCCCTGCCCAACTTGCTGCTGGCTGGCGCGCTGGCACTGTCGGTCGGGGTGCATCGCCCGCAGGCGCGCCAGTTGTGGGCTGCGGGGGCCCTGCTGGGTGTCGCGACGGCGACCAAGATCTGGGGCGTGGTGCCGCTGCTGGTCATCGTCGCGTTCTTGTGGCACCGCGACGGGCGCGCCGTCGGGGGCAGGATCCTGCTCGGCGCGGTCGGCACCGTGACGGCGGTGTGCCTGCCGTTCTTCGCCGCCGCACCAGCAGCGATGTGGCGGATGGTGGTCCTGGACCAGTTGGGGCGACCGGACGGCAATCGCGGCCTCGCGATTCGCCTGCCGGAGCTGTTCGGGTTGCCGCGATACGAGGGCCACGGCGGCCCGTACACCCAGGCGTTGACCTGGGCAGTGTTTGTCATCGTGGCGGCAGTACTCGTGGCGGTGGTGATGCGAACGGTGCGGGCCCGACTGGCGCTTCCCGTCGCGCTGCTTCTGGCCTGCACGGCGGTGCTCGTTGTCAGCCCCAGTCACTTCCTGCAGTACGGCGCCTTGCTGGCGGTCCCGCTCGCCTGGTGCATCGGCGCAGCCGTTGGCCGGGGCTGGTCCCGCCGAGTGCTGGTCGGCGCCCTGGCGGTCAGCGCGACCATGTCGCTGACCCTCGGCACCGGGCGCACCGTGGCACCGCGGTTCACTGCGGCTGTGCAGGCGGTCGACGGCTGCCTGACCACTGACGACCCAACCGTCTTGATCGCGACGGACACACTCAGCCGCAATCTCGAGCTTGGGTGCACCACCTGGATCGACGTCACGGGCACTACGTACGACCTGCCCGGCGTCAGGCCAAGCCGCGGGTTCTACCAAGAACGACGAACGAACGGCAGCTGGCATGACGCCGTCAATCCCTACCTCGAGACCGGCGACGGCATGATTCTGGGACGGCCATCGACAGGCATCCACCCCGACGTCCTCACCTATTGGGCCAACGCGACCAACACCACCAGCAGCAGCCGCTACACCCTCTATGACCGGACGTGCGCCGACCAGCCGACCTACCGCACCCGAGCATGGCTGACGTGGGCCATGAGCACCACCGAGGGCGTCGACGCCGCCTTGGCAAAGGTCACCAGCCCCTGCCCTTGGGGCGCCACGGACCCGGGCACTACATCCGCACATCGGCTGTAGTGACTGCGCTGACTGCGGCAAAAGCGGTCGCATCAGCCGCAACATCGCCCGCGAGTTAAGGCGGGCTGAGATCCTCGCTGCATGCACTCGGATATGGATCTCAGCCGTCTCTCGGAGCTGTGGACGGACGTGCGCGGCACGGAGGCCGGCGCCGAACTCGAGGCAGAACTGGCGCGTGAGGTTGCAGCGAACCATCCGCTCGCGCACGTCAGTGTCCAGGCTGTCGCGGTTCGGAAACTGCGGAAGGAAGTCATCTACGCAGTGCCGGACGGAAGGTGGGTCTGGGTACACCTGACGTGGACGAAGGAGAGCGACCCTCGGTGGCCCTCGACGGTCATAGTGCCCACGTGGGACGAACTCCTAGCCGAGCTGACAGATGGTGGCCGTGAGTAAGCAACGCGGCAGATGAGGACATCAGGTTGGGCTCTGCGGGTGACGGGGCAACCACGAAAGAAGGTCGGCACCGAGAGACTCGGTGAGGCTGCGTCCCCAGAGCGTGATGGTTCGTTGCCAGGGGTGCCCGAAGGTTCCCCACGCAGCGTCGGGTCCGAGATGGATGTAGTAGTCCCCGTTAGGAAAGACCGGGACGGGCCACGCCTCGATGTTGGCCGACGCGTGCTTCGCGGGGCAGTACCGGTAGGGGGTGTGCTGCCAGTCGAGGGCTGTCATCTCGAGGTCCCCCGCGAGCGACACGAACGCACGTAGGGCCGAGGCGTTGATCGCGGCTTCTCCGGCGGCGAACATCGCAGCCTCGTTGGTAAAGACCGGGGCCAGGTCTACGACCAGGGCGTCCTCCGGAAGTGCAATCGCCGGTTGCTCGGTCTCGTAGTAGTTCGCCTCGAAGTGGAATCGCTCGAAGGGTGCCCAAGCGACGGCGTAGTCCAAGGGGATCCAGATGCCCTCCGCGGCAAACGGGCTGATCATGCCTCGAAAGGTACCCACGCGGGAAGCGTCCCCGCATGGTGACTTGCAGTCTCAACGCGGCATGAGCGGACGTCTCGTGGGGGCCGTGGATGCTGTTGCCGCCTTCAGCGGATTACGGACTGGCAACGCTTTGCTCAACGTTGCCGCTGAGGCGGCCCGGAACGTGGAGGGTCCTACTTCAGACGAGGCCTTGACGAGTTTGGGGGGTGGCCGTGTTGGATGCCTTTGATCGACAGGTAGTTGAGCAGCCGGCGCCGATCAGCGCACGTGTGAGTGGGAGGGGTCCTGCGTTTCTCGGGGTTGCCGTCGGTGTTCTGATGGTGGTGCAGCCTGCCGTTGGCTACGCGAACTCGCCCCCGCGGAGGGAATGGGGCGCTATCCCAGAGATCGCCCTCACCGTGATCCTGGTGGCGCTGATGCTCGTCGTGGGTGGAGTGACCCGGTTGCTGGGGCGACGACGGCCCCGGATGGCGGCGTTCGGTACCGGCCTCCTGTGGTCCAGCTTTGTCGGCTCCGTCGCGGCTTTGATCATCTTCAGAATCTGAGCCGACGTCGCCCCACATGCTCGCTACGTGAGCCCAAGATGCGGCATGAGAGGACGACACGAGAGGGGGAACTCATTAGCATCGTGCAATGCGCATCGTCGTGTTCCTGGTTGCTGCGGCGCTGGCCGTCGGGGTGGCCGGGTGTAAAGAGTCGGACTCCAGCAGCGTCTGCAATCAGACGCTGCCCGTCGGTGCTGACTGTCCGGACACGGAGTCCAACGGGGGTTGACCTAATGACCCCCTCGCGGCATGAGCGCTTGCTCTCACGCGATGCGCTGGCGTCGCCGCCGTTCGTCATCTAGGTCCAGACCGAACGCTTCTCTTGACACTCGGCGTGACTCGTCAGCATCCACCCACCGCAGCAAGTAGGTCCGCGCATCATCGTCATCGTCGGTCGGCCACACGGGCCACTCGCCGCGCTGCAGGCGTTCGACAGCGCCTCCAACGTCGGACAGAAACGTGTCCTCGAACTTGCCGTCGATGTACGACCAGATCTCTAGGGTCATGTGCGGGTGGGACAAGCTCTTCCACCAGAGGTGACCACTCTGCTGCGCATATGGCTCTGCGAACACGAGCACGTGCCCAACAGGCCTGTCGCCGATGGCGCGCACTTCCGCCACCCGGAAGTCGAAGCTCTGCGCCGGGTGTGGGGGCAATGAAGGGAACGCGGGCTTCCACGGCATGAGGCGATCTTTCCTCAACGATCGGACCGCGCGATCTGCGGCATGAGCGGAAGCGAACCGCACTGACACACTGGCGACATGCACCACTTGTCGGCCACCCAGGTAGGCGACCTCGAACGCCTCTGGTCCGAACTCGGCTTGGCGTACTCCATGGCCTCACCACCGGAGAACGATGACGAGGTGCTCGCCGCAGCGCTTGACGCCTGGATCGCCGGAGTCGTCAGCAGCGAGGGCCGCGTGTCGACCGCTTCCGTGGACGACCTAGCTGACGTGGTCAAGGGCTTGGGCGCTGAGGGACGAGCCGCTGCCTTCGCACAGCGAGTCCTAGCGGTGGTTCGGCCGGCTCGCTAAGCGGATGTTGCGCCCGTTCGGTCCTGACGATCTGCGGCATGAGCGGACGTCTTGGTGCCTCAGTCGAACCTGATGAGGTGGGCAGGCGCGGGCGTCGAGCCTTCGCCGGGGGTGACGGCAAGCTCGCTCTGCTGAGGCAGACGGACATGACTCCAAGCCGGAAACTCGGAGCCACCACCCGAGGTCAGGAGCGTCACGGGACTCTGCCCTTGAGGCAGCGGCGGGATCTCGTCCCAGTCCAAGTCACGGCCGGTGCCGCCGACCCAGCGCCACGTTCCCAGCTCGAGCTTGAAGTTGCCGTAGGTGACAGTCACCCCTTGCCGAGCGAACGACACGACGGCAACAACGGCGCAGTCGTCCTCTCGGCTAATGGCCAGGAGGCGGTACCTGTTCCGACGGCTTGGCCGGGGATCGCTAGCCACCGGCAGGTCACCCGCCAGTGCGGCGAATGCCAGAGTCCTCGCGTCCACCCCCCTACCCTGCCGCACCTCGTTGCGGCATGACCGCGCGAGTGCGCGAGAAGGGCTCAGCCGGTCCAGGACTGAAGGTCGGCTCGCTGGCGCAGGAGTTCCGCGGGCGAGTCGTAGCGATTGATGAGGACGTCGAGGGCCTTAAGTGTGTTCTTGCGTCCCGCCTCATCGATGTGGCCCGTCAAGCGCAGCAGCGTGAAGCCAGCGCCGATGGTGATGGTCGCCGCGTCCACCTGCCCTCCAGGTGCGGGGATCCCCGGTCCCTCTTGAGTTTCTAGTCTAGAGACGACATCAGAGAAGCCGCTCTGCTCGACCAGGTCCGCGACGGTGGTGTTCGAGTCGAGTTCGTCGCGACGGTCGGCCCACTCGTAGAGCATGTCGAAGCCCTCGTCAGTCCCGAAGGGCGCGAACTCGCCATCGGGGTCGCTGTACACCGCGTCGGTGAAGTGGGCAGCGAAGGCCGGGGCGGCTGCGGGAAAGTCGTCGTCATCCGTCATCGTGTTCTCCGGTGTCGAGTTCGCCTGACCCCCACCCGGCGACACCGGGGTCGCGCCCGCGCACCCTCCGACAAAGAGGGCAGCGACTAGTAGGACGACTGTCCATCTCGATTGCACCGACGCATTGTGCTCCAATCGCGACGCCCGGACTGGCCGAACCCTCAAGCCTGCCCGCGCCGGCGACAACCGAGCGCTCATCGGCATGAGCGATGGTTCGCAGGCCCGTTGACAGGAGCTTGCCGCCCCCGCCCTCTCAGCGGGTCGTCGTCGATGCGGCACTGCTCGCTGCCGCTGGTGCCGGCCATGCACTGACGGCGGAGGCCGTGTGCGGATGGTGGCTATCGGAGCCGGCGTCCCAATCGTCGGGGTGGGCGGAGATCTCGCGCAGCCGTGCTGGGAGTCGGGCCACATCAGAGGCGTCAGTCAGGGTCAGACAGCTGACCTGACTGACAGTCGCGGGGTCAGACAACTGGCCTGACTGACAGTCGCGAGGTCAGACACAGACCTCGACTGAACTAGAGAAGAGAAGAAGAGAGAAGAGAAGAAGAGAGAAGAGCCGTGCGGCCGGCCAAGCCCCCACGAGCCCGACTCAGCCACCCCCATGCGGCCCTGCGTTCCGCGCGGACAGTGGCCTGTGAGCGTCTTCATCTCCGCTCCCGAGGCCCCCACCGTTGCCAGGCGGTGGGGGCCTCACTCATTCCCTCACCACGGGAGGGGTCCTCGCGCAGGCCCCTTGCGCGACTCAAGGCAGTGCGCACTGTCCCCGGACGTCGCAAGCGGAACCTGGCAGCTCACCCCGAGCACCCGCACCGACACCAGGCTCAAGGAGGGCCTGCAGAGATGACTTCTATCCCCACGACGACCGGCCGCGCTTGGGTGGTCTGGCGCGTCAAGGCGCTCACCGACCAGCGCCTGCTGCGCCTGGGCCAGGACGCCCACGGCCTGTTCCCCTACCTGCTGCTGATGAACGACGCCGGCGAGGGCCGGGTGTGGTCCGACGCCGAGTCCGTCGCGCTGCTGCTGCCGCGCAGCTACACCATCGAGAGCGTGCAGGCCAGCCTCAAGGAGCTTGTCGCACGTGGGCTGCTGGAGCTCGACGCCGACGACTCGGACTTCTACATCTTCCCCGGCTGGTCGAAGAACCAGGCCGACCGCGCCGGCTCCACGACCCGTGCGAAGACGTCCCAGGCGTCGCAGCTGCGGCGCTTCCACCGTGAGGGCAAGCACGAGGTCGCCCCGAAGCCCGAGTGCCAGTCCTGCCAGGAGGCCACCGTTTCGTCCCACGCAGCCCAGGTCGAGGTCACGCCCGAGCCGCAGTCCACGCAGCCCCCTGTCGAGGTCGTGGAGCAGCCCGCCCTGGTGGACGAGCTGGAGGTGACCGTCAAGGTCGTCAAGGACCGCGTGTGGGCCGTGTGCGACAAGCTCGTCGCGACCACCACCAAGGACGACGTGCCCATCATCGAGGCCTACGAGGTCGCCTACAGCGGAGCGCAGGAGGCCGCCGCCAAGTACGCCGCGGTCAAGGGCATCGGCGAGGCCACGCTGCTCAACCTCGTCGTCACCCACGCCGCGCAGCGCCTCCTCACGCGGGACGGCAACAGCCTGGCCGACGGCACGGTCCGCGCCCTGCACGGCATGCGCCGTGCCCACGGCTTCGACGTCATCGTCCGCATGACGGACCCCAAGGTCAGCGAGGCCAACAACCCCATCGCCTACCTCATGGGCTGCTACCGGAACGGGGCGGCCGCGTGAGCACCGAGGAGAGCCCGTTCAGCCTCGAGGAGGCGTTCGCGGACCTGCAGCACCTATACGCCAGCCATGCCCCCCTCGACCCGCCGGAGATGGCAGCGTTCCGTCCCACGCAGTCCAGGCCGGCCAAGCCCGCCCAGCGGGCCGAGGTGCGCCACATCTCCGACTTCGCCGACGCCATCATCGGGCAGCTGGAGCTGCGTGAGGAGTACGGCAACGACGCAGTGCCCGGCGAGCGGACCGGCTTCGAAGAGGTCGACGAGTACCTCGTTGTGGAGGGTGGCCGGCTTGTCACGCTCGGAGCGCGTGAGGGCGTCGGCAAGACGGCGTGGGCGCTCGGCGTGGCCCGCACCATCGCGACGCGCCAGTCCGGCGTGGACGGGTCCACGGGCAAGGTCCTCTACTTCATTACGGAGATGGGCCTGCTCGAGGTCGCGCAGCGCATCGTGGCCCAGTTCGCGCAGGTCGAGTCGAGCACGATGAAGCGTGACGTCACCAAGGCGACGGTCGAGAGCATCCAGCGCGCGTTCGCCCTGCTGGAGTCCTCAGGTCTCTACCTGTGCCCCGTCTCGGGCCAGAGCGTGGACGTCATCGACGCGACGGCGCGCCAGTTCGCTGCCGAGAACCCCGACCTGCGCGCCGTGTTCGTCGACAACCTCACCGGCATCAAGGCCCCCGCGGGCGTGCGGAACAGCATGCGCAGCGACGAGCTCATCACCGCGGTGATGGAGCGGCTCGCGCAGCTGGCGCAGTCCGGGACCGGTCTCGGCGTGCCGGTGTGGCTCCTCGCGCACCTCAAGCGCCCCGACTCGCGCAACGCCCAGGCACGACCCGACGCCCTCCAGATTGCCGGGTCGGATGGGGTCAACCGATGGAGCGACGTACTCCTGCTCCTGCACCGCAAGGACGACTCCGTCGAGCACCCCATCGCCACGCCGCCGGCCAGCGGCTTCAGCGACGGCGGCGGCTTCGGTGGCGGCGGCTTCGGTGGGGGCGGGTTCGGGGGAGGCACCTTCAATCCCGGCGGCTTCGGGACCACCCTGCCCACGTCGTTCTCCGACGGCGACGGCAAGCAGTGGAAGACCTCCGAGGTCGGCCTGCCCAGCCCCGACTGCTCCCACGAGCTGCTGTGCGTGAAGAACCGCGACGGCCGCCGGTTCGTCGCCGACCTCGACTTCATCGGGCCGGAGCTGCGCTTCCTCGATCCGTCCAACCGCACCGTGCGTCCCTACGCGATGCCGCAGGCCGAGAGCGCCCGCACGGCCGAGTACCGGGCGAAGCTGCGCGCCATCACCAGCGACATCTGACCCGCACCGCACGACACCCCCGCACCCTCACCGGTGCGGGGGTGTCCTCGTGCCCGCACCCCTGGACATGCGTAGGGACCGCCGCCCCACACCGGCGGTCCCTCGGGACGGAGGGTGACAGCACCCAGCGTCGGCCAGCCCACACCCCCACGGCGCGGACATAGACGACTGTGTGCGCGCACCCACCCCCCCGTCACGCAAGGAGCCTGCCGCGCACGCCAACACCCCCGCGAGACGTGGTGCCCGCGGGGGTGGCAGCTGCGCTCGAGGTCAGCAAATGATGGTGCGCTCGGCCGTCTCCGGGTGGAACGTCGTCTCGATGACGCCGGCCTCGCGCAGCTCGCGCAGCGCCATCTCGCACATGCGCTTGCTCCGGCCGGCCAGGGCCGCGATGTCCGCGTTGCGCATGGTGGTGCGGGAGCGCTCGTCGCAGTGCTCGAGCAGGATGGCGTGCACGAGCCGGGCGGTGGGCTTCATCGCGCGCCCCCGAACCGGTGCTCGTCGCACATCCACAGCTCGACGGCGATGAGGCCGCCGTCGGCGGTGTAGCCGGCCACCTGCACGGTGTTGCTCCAGTCCGTGGGGTTGCCGCAACTGGTGCGGCCGCACGGCACGCTCGAGGTCAGGTCCTCGCTCACGCCGCCACCCCCTGGATGAGCTGCTCGACGACGGGCACCGGGTAGAAGTCGTGCTCGCCGTGCTCGGCGACGAACGCGCCCCACCGCTCGGCCGCGACCGCGCGCGGGTCGGCGCACATCGGGTCGGCGCCGGTGACGGCACCCATCAGCGCGACCTTCACGTCGTTGACGTGCACGCCATCGGTGTCGGCCAGCGGGACGACCTCGCGGACCTGCGTCGGCTCGGTGCCGCAGCCCATCCGGTCGAAGATGAGGTCGGCCAGGGTGAAACCGGGCATCTTGAGGGTGCGGCCTTCCGGGATGGCCAGCTCGGAGCGCAGGGAGCGCGCCTTGACCAGGTGCGCCTGCTGGTGGCCGACGAAGCGGACGATGACGTTGACGTCGAACACGAGGTCCTTCTGCGCCTGGACCTTCCAGACCTTGTCGGTGGTCGGCTTGCCGTTGAGGACCTCGGCGACCTCGTGGCCGCGGGCGGTCACGACGCAGACGCCGGGGAACGTCATCAGCTCGTCGATGACGGCGCGCCACTTCATCTTGGCCTTGTTCCAGAGGGCCATCGTCGGGTCCTCCTTGCCGCGCGCCTTGGCGGTGGCGCGCGCCTCGTCGCTGAGCATCGACCACAGCGCGGTGACGCTATCGATGGTCAGCGCGACGACGGCCGACGGGTCGGCGGCCATCTGCTCGACGGCGTGCGCCTTCACGGCGCGGACCTGGCCGAGGATGTCCTCGATCGTGCCGTTGTGCTCGACGACCCGGTAGGTGCCCAGGGTCGCGTACTCGTCGGCGGAGCCCTCACCGAGGTCGATGTGGAACGCCTCCTTGATGCGGGGGTCGGCCGACAGGGCGAGCTGGGCGTAGGTCTTGCCCGAGCCCTCACCGCCCTCGAGGAGGACGAGCGGGAAAGGGATGCGGCCCGTGGGCTTGCGGGTGCGCAGCGGGGGGATGGTCACTGTGGAACCTCTCTGTCAGCGGAGGTAGGTGGGGGGTGGGGTCTCGCTGACAGGGGGGACAGTTCGCACCGCTTCGTGGGACGCAAGGGTCTGCCCGAACTTTCTTCGGACGGGCTGTTGGGGCGGGTCGATGGCCGGCGGGAGGGGGGGCTCCAGTGGGTGCTCGGTGGTGCGCTCCAGGGGTGCGCCTGCACCTGGAGGGGGGTGCGCCCCTGTGGTGCGCGCAGGGTGCGCTCCTCGGGGTGCGCGGGGTGCATCGCATCCTTTTGTTGCGCGTCGCGCCGGGACGTCCGTTGGGAGTGCTGCACAGGACGCGTTTCGGGGTTTTTGTGCAGGTCAGGAGGGGATCGCGTGGGGTGCGCACCTTGCCCACAGCGAGGGTGTGGCGCGATGGTGCACCTGTCGTGTTGCGGGCAAGGTTGTTCCAGGCCTGTCGGGGGTGCGCTTCGGCGTCTAAGCGTCCCGAATCGCCGACGCAACCCTGTCCAGCGCGTCTCGGGCCGTCGTCACACGCTGGTGGACGCCGACACTCAGCCGCCCGTCTAGGCCGTGGGGATGCCCCGGCCGCCCCACGCTCCGAGCTCGAGCCCATCCGTGGGGCATCGATGACCGGGGCACGCATCTGGCGCTAGTCTGACGCCCTCCCCCCGAGGCAGCCCCGCGACCCCACCGGATGCGGGGGCTGCCGCACGTCCAGGCACTTCGTCGGTCGAAAGCCTCAGAACCGAGGGACCGACGTCACCCGTTCGGGCTACACCAATAGGTTCTGACAGGCGGCTGGAGTGGCTGAGCCGGCGCGTTGACGGGGGCTGCCCATCGCAGCGTCGCGGGTCAGACGTCACCTGAAGCCACAGGGCAACGCCTCAACTCACTTCGGCACACCCCCAAGGCGGTCGAGTGAGCCGCACTCTTGTCAGCCCCTTCCGTCGCACCGCCACCCGATTCGCCTGCTGGGTTGCCTACGTGGCGGTGTCACCGGTCCAGCACCACAGCGGCCGACACTCTCTCAACCGCGCCCAGGGGACGACGGGTGAGGGGTGCGGCAGAGGTAGTGCAGCGCAGGCTCAACGCCGCACTCTCACCGGCTGCCATCCCAGCAACCCCAAAGGAGACCCCTGTGCGTCGCCTCCTGTCCGTGACCGCTCTCGCGGCCGTCCTGCTAGCTGCCCCCGCAGCCCCGGCCACCGTGGAACGTGCTCCGTCCGGGGCGAAGGCGCCTGCCGCTGCCGCAGCGGCGCGCACGAAGCCCGCACCAGCCGCGCTCAGCCGCAAGCACGCCCGCGACTACCGGTTCCTGCACGGGACTGTTCACGGCCGCCCCAAGGCGGTCTGGCCCTGCCGGACCATCGTCGTCGCACTGAACCGCCGCGGGCTGCCCGCGCACACCGCCCGGGACTTGCGCGAGGCCGTGCGGCGGATCAGCCGCGCCAGCGGGTACCGCTTCAAGGTCGTCTACACCCGGGCCGTACCCACCCGCGCCGGCCACCACCCCGGAGGCGGCGCACCCGAGGTGCTCGTCGCCTCCGCCCGCCCCGGCGTGCGCGGGTTCGACGACCCCCTCGCGGCCGCGACCGCGGAGGTCCAGCCGCTCGTCGACAATGCCCACTGGCGCTTGAGCACGAGCGTGGTGCTGGTCAACACCCAGGCCCACCTGCGACCGGGATTCGCGGTCGACGGCATGGCTAGCGTCCTGGCCCACGAGCTCGGCCACACCCTGGGCCTGGACCACGTGCCCAGCCGCACCCAGCAGCTCATGGGCCCCTACGGCGCCCCCGGGCTCGGAGCCGGGGACATCGCCGGGCTGCGCCGGCTCCACCACGCCAGCTGCGGCTGAACCCGGGGCGGACCTCGGGACGTTCTCGATGAGGAATGGCCGCCGGAGCCGGGTGGGAAGAGGGGCCGATGTGGCCCGGCAGGCGTCGGGTCATGCCTGGCCACCCGGTCTAGCCGCTCTCTTCGGCGGCGCGTTGCCGACCCAGCATCCGGGCCACGTGCTTGGCGCCCTCGCCCTTAGCCACGCGAGCCGCGACGCTCCACCCGTAGAGCTGCACCTGCAGGTCAGCCGGGACCAGACCAGCGTCACGCAGGTCGCGCGCCACCTTGGCCTGAGAGACACGCAAGCCCTCGGCCGTCCAGGCGTCGCGCTCGACCTCCGCGAAGCCGTAGAGGAGCCACTCCTGGTACTCCCAAGCCCGGCGTGGCCTCGTCCGGGGTGTTGAAGCCGGCCCGCTGGATGCGGACGCCCTGACCCCCCGGTGACTCGCGGGAGGAACCGACGTGGCGTGCTCGCTCGTCACGACCCTGCACGGAGGGAAGGTCGCGCAGGGGGTTGTTCTCCCGGCGCGGCCTGGGCGCCGGCGGCGCCAGACCCGGCGGCCTCCGTGGAGGCTGCACCTCCGATGCGGCGACCGGAGCTGGTGGCGGCTCGTCCACCCGCGCGAGGGAGCGCACGCGGCGCACCCCGGGGGGCTCGAGCTGGGTCCACGCGCTCGGGCAGTACTCGCTGATGGAAGCCAGCATCGACCAGGGCGTCGGGAGGGTCCTCGCGCAAACCAACTGACAACGTCCGTTCGCAGCCTCGAGATCGCGACTTGGGTCCCTAACGGCCGTTTTTGGGCCTTCGAGTGGCGGCGCAGGCGGCTCGATGGGAGGGTCCGCAGCAGCGGGGGGAGCTGTTCCCTCCGCCCCACCCCGCAAGTGATGGGATTGAGACGAACAGTGATGATGCGACGAACAGTGATGAAGCAGGTGGGCGTGGCCGTTGCCGCGCTGGGGCTCCTTGCCGGCCCGGTTGCCAGCGCTCAGGGCGCCGAGCCGCGCACGCCGGTCCAGCAGAAGGCCTACGCCGCCCTGGTGGCGAAGGGCGTTGACGGCGCCAAGGCAGCCGCCGCGGTCAAGGACCCGGCGGTCGTGGCCGCAACGCCGGTGGAGTTCGGCGGCGACTCGTCATCGGGGGTCAACCCGACGACGACGACGACGAAGGACGGTGCAGGGACGCAGCGCATCGGCACCTGCTCAGGCAAGAGCACCTGGGTCCAGCGCAACCAGTGGATCAAGAACGTCTACGGCACGAAGTTGATGGAGGTGGTCGTGCGGACCACGTTCTACTACAACGGCAGCCGTGTCACCTGCGCGTCGTCCACCAACAACAAGTACGTCGCCACCCTCGCCGCCGCCGGGGGCTGGGCGTGGGTGGACAAGGAGTTCTCGGAGGGCTTCTACACCTACAACGGGCGCTCGCTCGGAGGGGTCAAGACCGAGGCCTCGCACAACTTCCAGCAGTGTGTCGTAAAGGTCGGCTGCTTCAACGCCGCGACCATCACGGCTCGAACCTACGGGCACTACGATGGGTCCTCCAGCAACAGCGGCCACTCCAGCGGCGGCTGAGACAGGAAGGGTTGACCATGACTGCACAAGTGGCACACCGCAACGACTCGGCGATTCGCCGGTGGTGGGCGGTGCCGGTCGCCATCCTGCTCACGGTGGCCAACCTGTGGCTCGCGCTGGTGTTCGCGGTGGTCACGGCCATCGTGTTCCGCCGTGACAAGCCGGTCGCCTACACCCTCGGCGCCATCGCCCTGCTCGTGATCGTCGCGCTGACCCTCTTCACGGGAGTCTCCGGCGGCGGCATCGGCACCAGCGGCTGACGCCAGAGCACGCAGAAGAGCCCCCTCCCGCGAGAGCGGAGGGGGCTCTTCCGTGTCTCAGCCTGCGCCGTCGAGCAGCCGGGAGGCGACGACCGCGGCCTCCTCGTCGGCCATGCCAACGAACGCTGCCGCCAAGCTCGCGTGGTGTTTGCGATCAAATCGCCTCTGTTGCAATCCAACGGACACTAATCGTTCTCACATCCCCTCCCGTACAGGGCGCCGCTTCATCCCGGTAATCGCGGCAGCCAGTCGGCGCCGCCGCTCTGCCCGCCGAAGCGTGTGGGCCGTGCGGGCACCGTGTGCCCAACGGACCCGCACCTTCACGCCCTGGATGGTGCCATCGCGGCCACCGCGGCGTTGACAGCGTCGACGACCCCGAGTTCCGGGTCGGTGCACACCATCCCGACAGCCAGATCCACCAGCTGCTTGTCCTGGCCATGTTGGCGGAGTACCTCCCGCAGAGCCCGCCAGTCCTCGACTGGCACCCCGGTGTCGAAGAAGTCTGCCTCGATCGCCTTGCCTTGGATGCGGAACAGAGTGTCCCTGGTGCGCCACCCCACGTCGCTCGCCGCCTCTGCGTAAGCTCTGTGGAGCACCTCGGCTAACTCCCACGGCCACTTCAGTGCCTCCGTGGGATATTTGCCGGCCACCACCGGCCAGAAGGCCTCGTCGAAGTTCAGGTGCCCGGTAATCAGGGCCAGAGGGCGCGGGTCCTTGGCGCGGGTCGAGGTCACATGAATCTCGTTGCGACCGTCTGACACGACGAACTTGGCAGGGGGCATCAGAGAGGGCATCAGGGTCCTTGTGGGAGTCGGTACAGCTTCAGGTCGCGTCGATGCGGCCTCGCAGTGCCGTCAGACCACCGCGACCAACTGGAGCACCCTAGATGCCAGCCGCGCGCCACCGCAGGCAAACCCGAGACTGGCGCCATCCCCGAACCAGTTCGGACGTCGCCGCCACCGGGCCGACGATGGAGGAGCCGGTCGGGCGGAGTGCCGTGCCAGAAGATGCCGGCTAGGTGGCCCACGCTGCTGCGCCGACCGTACTCAGGCAAGTTCGATGCAGAGCGAAGGCCAGTTGACGACCTGGCGCGCGCGGTTCTCGTCGCGGCATCTCCGCCGCAAGGGTGGTGCCGAAAATGTCACTGCCACTGGATTCTTCCGACTGGCCCTCAGTTGATGGCAGCACCTTCTACTCTTTCGCGGTGCCTGATACCGACACGTCCTCCTCACCCGCTGCCGTCACCTCCATCCGCTCGCGGAGCTGGCGCTTGGTCGCCGGGTGCCTCGTTGCCGCGCTGGCCTTGGTTGCAGCGTCAGTCGGCGCGACGCTGTTCTTTGCTCGCGATGTCGGCGCCGTACAGGCCTACGGCGAGGACGGACTCTCCGAGGGTGTAGGGACTGCTCAGGAGGCCCGTCGAATCGCCTGTGATGGCGGGGGTTGCAGCACTGGTGATTTCCGGGAGTTCTCTTCGCCTGGCGAGCTGCAGATCGCACTTGCCGACGTCCAGTGCACTGAGTTTCTGGCGAACCGTGGAGTGCGACAGATCGCTGGTGACACATGGTTGGTCGCTACAAGAGACCAGAGCCGCGCAGCGCAGCTCCTTGACCTCGGAGGTGCCCTGCTCTGCTGAGCAGCCCAACCTGCGCTGACACCTGGAGAGTCGAGATCTATGACGTGGGAGCGCGACGGGTGGCTGCTCAGTACGAGCGCAGAACCGCAACAGCACGGACAGCCGCTGACCGCGAATGAACTGTGTCTGAATCAGATTGGCCGCTGTCTGCACAGGAAGGACTAGAGAAGAAGAGACAGCACCGCAAGTAGGTCAGAGCCCCCCCGCCTCAACATCTAACGATGTCACCATGACCAGCCCCGTGCAGTCTTGACCGGCGTGGGCACAGTGACTCTTGAACGTCCACAGCACGACCTACGCCTCGCAGCCCGCCACCTCGGCCGGGTGCCGAGGCGTAGTACTTCCACGACCACAGTACGACCCCGCGGGGACACCCCCGGCGTGTCGCGGACCAGCGTGGCTCGCCGGTGACATGCGAAAACATCACGGCACCAAGGGAAGCGCACTTCCATCGCGCACCCTCCGGAGGCTCACTATGACGTTCCATCCCCAGCGCCTCCACGTGGTCGCTCTCGCCGGCGTCGGGTACGAGCTCTGCGGGGAGCGATGCCACGAGGTGCTGTCCCACACCTGCACCCGCGTGCTGGTCACGGCGCCTGCCTCGAGGGAAGCCCAGGACTGCCGGCACTGCGTGGTCTGCGGGAGCGTGACCTTCCGACCTGCCACCTGTCTGCTGCACGACCGCTCCTGCCCCGACACGGACGTCCTATCCACGGTGCCGGTCCGCCTCGCCCTGCAGCTCTGGCGACGCCAGCACCGCCGGCCCTTCCCGAGCGACGAAGAGGCCTGGGACCGGCTCGAGCACCTCGCCCTCGGTCTGCGCGAGCTCGGCGCCTCGTGCCTGACCGGCGCCGGTCTCGCCGAGCTCTACGAGCTTGACGAGCCGGAGTGAGTCCTGTCGACGACCTCATCGCACACCTCGCGGGGGTCGTCGAAGCACTGCTCGACCCGTCGGAGGTCACGCGCCTGCTCGAGGCGACCGGGACCCCGTCACATCACCGGGCAGGGCACGCCGCGGTGAGTATCGACCTTCTCGCCGAACTGCGCCAGACGTTGCTGGCCTGCACACCGGAGGAGCTCGACACCGTCCAGGTAGCCGTTCGCCTCTGCGTCGTGACCCCGGCCAACGTCCAGGAGGCGCTGGTCATGGCCGCTGTCGTGTTGCGGCCCCCGCAATAGCCGCCGACCTGCGCGAGGACGACCGACGCGGCCTCACGCGCGCAGCCACCGGTTGCCCTTGGCGTTGAGCAGGATGTAGCCGCGGCGCAGCAGCCATGCCACCTGCTCCCGCTCCGGGTCGGGGACGTCGTCCCACTGCAGGTCGTCGAGGCCGCTGGCGCCGAACCGTTCGCGGACCCATAGCGTGAGGTGCTTCGCCGACTCGTGCAGGCGCTCAGGGAGCTCATCGAGGCCGACCCAGCCGCCCGGCGGGGTCCACTCGCCCAAGGGGCGCTGCATGCGCGCGATCGCGAGGGTGTGCGGCGCAACCACCTTGTCCGGCGGGGGTTGAGTCGGTCGACGCGCGACCGGCGAAGGCGGCATCCACTCAGCCGGAGGGCGCGAGTGCGGTGACCCGTCACCGTCGCGGACGGCCGCGAGTCTCGCTCGCACGTTCTCGAGCTCTTGTTGCTCGCGGTCCCTCTTGCGCTGCGCCTCTCGGGCCTCCGCTTCTTGTCTTTGGCGCCGGGCATCCTGTTGCTGCGCTCGTTCCTGTGCTCGGCGCTGTGCCTCCTGCGCGTCGCGTTCCTGCTGCTCCTCGAGAAAGATGCGGGTGGCCTGGAGGGCGAAGGTGCGGTGGGAAGTCCGCAGGCCGTGCTGGTCGAGGTCACAGGTGTCCAGGTCGTCGTAGCCCACGTCCCAGGACTTGGCTGGGTCGGCCGGGTCGTGCACACGCCACAGGGTGCCGACCTGGACCACGCCCGCTTCGTCGAGCCGAGTCGTGAACGCGATGCCGTCGCTGCGCAGCTGGAGGTCGGCCTCGCCGTCGCGGCGAGGGCTGTCCCACAGCCACGACACGGTGCGGGCATCCACCGAGTACAGCTCGGTGCGGCTGACCCGACGATGCACCGACAACGGTGAGCGCTGCACCTCCAGGACGTGCTCGCCCACTCCCGTGCTCACGTGCACGTCGACGCGGCCGCCCACGACCTTCCTCTCGAGCTCGACGTCGTAGCCGAGGCTCTCCAGCCACCGCTGAAGCGCGTGCTGCATCACCAGGTGCTCCCACGCGAGGGCGTGGCTGCGTGGGTCGCCCAGCCCGGTGCAGCGGACTCCGGAGCGGTGAGCGAAGTGCGGGATGCGGTCCCCGGAGACGCGGGCGGTCAGCTCGGTTCCGCACCCGCCGATGGCTGTGCTGCACCAGAACCGGACCCACGCGGCCTTGAGGTCACGCGCTCGGCCGTGGTCGCTCGGCATGGCGACGGCGTGGGTGCTGTCGGGGCCGCCGATAGCGGCGTACCGCCGGCAGGGGTCGATGCTCACGGGTGCAGTCAACCGGTGGCCGCCGACAGGCGCGAATGATCGGCGAAGATGCTGGGGCCAAAGAGTGCAGCTTGAGCGAGCGCCAGAAGGTGAGCGGAGTCAGCCGGGACGTGGACCTTGGCCAAGAGGCCCAGTTGGTGCGCCCCTTTGCTGGCACCATTGAGGCTCGACACGCACCGACCGCGACGGAGGGGATCGCCGTGGACACCGTGGCAGCTCGCGCGCTCGCGCTCGACCTCGCCGGCGGGCGCCGGCCGGCCCGGAACCTGCTGGTGGCGCTGTCGGACCTGAACGGCACCGACTGGTTGGCTCTCGACGAGGCCGCGCGGGCATGGCACGACCAAGAACGCCCGGTGACGGGTCCGGAGTGGGGCGCCGCGCTGGCACGTGCCGACCTGGGCACTGTCGAGGGCGCTCGTGTCGCGGTCACCGCTGCGCTGCACACCTCGGGGTACGTGCGCGCCGATGCTGTGCTCGTGCTGTCCGGCGGTGTGCCATCGCGGGCTCTGCCGGCGGTCGCGGGTGTCTTCGCCCTCCGGCTGCTGGACCACGTCCCCCAGGTACGGGCGGCCGCCGCGTCGCTCCCGCTTCTGGTCGACGCGGAGGCCGCCGCCGTCGCTCTGGATGTCGCGCTCGCCGGAAGCGGTCGGCGTCACGGTCCGGAGGCGATGGCTCGGGTGGTGGAGGCGTTGCCGCAGGAGCCTGCTGCGCGCTTTGCCCTGCTGCGGAGCAGCTCTCGTCGGTCGGTTCGACGCTGGACGCTGCAGCAGGCCTACCGCGCCGGGCTGCTCGACGCCACGTTCCTCGTCGAGGCAGCAACGCGCGACCGCGACCAGTGGGTGCGCGCCGCGGCGGCCCGTTGGCTGGCCCGCAGCGCGTCCCCGAGCGAGCTGCTTCCTCTGCTGCACGTCCCGCGGGTGGAGGCTCAGCTCGCGGCGCTGACGGGCCTGCCCGACGACCTGCTCGACCGCGAGGTGCTGACCGACCTGCTCAGCGCGCGGGCCCCGCGAGTGCGTGCGCAGGCTGCCTCCCGGGCGCGCCGACTTGGACTCGACGTGGAGGCTCATCTCCGGCGGGTCCTGGCCGACGAGCAGTCCCTCCCGCGCGAGGTGGCCGCGGTCCTGAGCGAGCTCTCCCTGTCCGGAGACCGGCGCGACGTGCCCGCCGCCGCGGCACGGTCGAACAACGACTCGCCACGCGTGCGAGCCGCCGCCCTCGCGGTGCTGGCGGCGCACACTGACCCCGCCGAGCGGCCCTCGCTCCTGGCGCCGCGGTTGCTGGACCCCTCGCCGAAGGTGGCCACCAGCGCGGCCCGCCTGCTGGCGCGCACCCACCCCGGCTCGGCGCTGGCCCGGGAGGCGTGGTCCTCGAGCCAGGCCGGTTCGCGCAGGGCGGCCCGGCGCCTGCAGCGGGCAGCGGGAGGCTGGGATCGCGTGTTGGCCGACGTGCGCGCCGCTACCGACCCCGACCGGGGCATCGCCGCGGTCGGCATCGCCGGTGTCGCCTCCTGGCTGACCCGGGACGCGGCGAACACTTGGCAGCCCATGACGAGTGCGCAGCGTTCGGAGCTCTCCGAGCTCCTGACCCGAGCAACCCTGCCGGAGCAGACCCGGCGTGTGGTCGCCTTCCACGCCGGCATCTCCCCGGTGCCGCCACGCGCCACGCGGGTGACCAGCGACCTGACGGTGGGCTCGGTTCGGCTGAGCCGGGACCTGCAGCGAGGCCGTTGGTTCGAGCGCACCTTCGGTCAAAGGGTCGAGTTCGTCCTGGACGGCCGCGGCGTCAGCGACCAGTTCGCCGAGACGGACCTGGGCCGCAGCACCAGGCACAGCAGCTACGAGAGTCTGTTCGAGGCTCACGAGCGCGCCGTCGAGGTCCTGACCGGGGCAGTCCCGGCCGAGGACTGGCTCGAAGACCCGACGCGGGTGCCGGTGCTCATGTGCCCGTGCGGGGACCTAGAGTGCGGCGCGCTGACGGTGGCCCTCGAGGTGGGCGACCGGCACGTCACCTGGCGACGCTGGGCCTGGGAGAACGGCCACGAGCCGCTGCTACCGGTTCCGGAGCTGCCGGAAGTGGAGATTGGCCGGGAGGCGTACGAGCAGGTGCTGCGGGACGCAGCCGGCCTGGCGGCCGACCAGCGCAGTCAGCAGGTCCGGGTTCGAGTGGCCACACCCGGACCCTGGTGGCGCTACCTGAGCCGGTCCGCCGAGCAGGCCACCGACGAGCGGACTCTGAGGGCTTGGTTGGACGTTCACGCCACAGGCATCTCGCCCGACCAGGTCGGCGTTGCGCGTCTTGTGGCCGACGTCGGCGAGCTGCACGCCGTGTTGTCCGCGGCCCGCACCGCCGCCACGCTTCCAGCCGGCGAGCTCGCACGCGCGAGGTCCCTGGTGCGCGCCCTGCTGGCCAGCGCGGACCTGTCCATGCTGCCGGAGCCGGTGCTCAGGGCGGTTCACACCCTCTCCGAGCACCTGAACCGGGTCCAAGAGCGGGCCTGAGCAGGGATATCCCGACTGGGCCACAGATGGCGTGAAGTGCAGCTGAGCCGGCGCTCCCGGGGCGCGGCGAGGTCGGGCTGGCGCTTATGCCCGACGGGACGCGGGTCGACTGGCCGGTCTAGGCCGCCGGAGGGGGCGAGGTCTCGCCTAGTTCGGAGCCCATGACCACGCGCGCGAACTCTCTCCCGAACGGGGTGACGCTGAGGACTCCCCGCACTACGGTCACCCTCGGTGCGTCGGTCTTGTCGTACCTCCCGCGCATCGCGACGACTACGGGGTGGGTCTCCGTCCACTCGTACGCGGCGGGGTCGGTGATCGACGTCGCGTAGTCGACTGTGACCAGACCCAGACGAACCCAGTTGACCACCTGGAGCGCGCCCTGTGGGTCCTGCACCTGCTGTCCGGATGACGTCCAGTTGAGCACGTGGGTGGCCAGCACGTTGTAGCCGGTCGCGCCGGGGGCGTCGGGCGAGGACGGCCCCTGCAGCCGGACCTCGACGATCGGGTAGTTCACGTCCGTGAGCAGCGTCGCCAGCGCACGTGCCTCGGCGGATGTCAGCTGACGGATGATCTCGGCGAAGGACGGGTGGGCCCCCGACGAGACCCGTGAATCCGACGCCGTCGCGAGGAGGTTGAGGTACATGGCGCGCAGGTCCGGCTCGTCGACCGTGAAGGCGATGCCCTGCACCGTAGGCCCGGCGACGTTGAGGGCAGGGGTCACGAGGCTCTCCTCCGGGATGGCCGCGACGCGGTCGGCCATCTCCTCGGCGAAGTCGTTCTCGAAGTAGTCGCGCGAGATCCCGAACAGCATCCCGAGGGGCTGCCAGATCTTCATCCGAACTTGCTCCTTGACCGCAAGGCGCTTCGCAAAAGCTCGCGCCGCAGGGTCAAGGGCGCCCGAATCGCGGGCGATCTCGCGGAGGGCAGCGCGGTCCGCCGGGTCTCCCCGCTCGGCCTTGGCGGCGGCCTCCACCACCTTGCCTGCGACCGCGACCGGCTCTAGTCCACTCATATGGGGATGCTACGGCTCGGCGCCGACACCGCGGCCTCGCGAGCCTCGGACCCCTTTGGGCGCTTATCGTGCAGCGCATGGCGGACACGACGTGCGGGCATTGCGGGCGGCTGGCTCAGATGGAGGGGGCCTCCGCGCTCCACTTTTCGGTGTCGCTCAGCGACTACGGATACGAGAAGCAGGCCGCCTACGTGTGCCGGAACTGCAAACATCTGAGTGTCGCTACGGAGTGGGTCGAGCGAGACAACAGGGCTCCCGGGGTGTTCGGTGGTGCCACCGCCGCGGACGAGGAGGTTTGGGTCAACCCGTCGTGGCGGCCCGTGTGGGGGGAGCAGCGGGAGTTCCCCGACGTCCCGCGGCACATCTCCGAGGCCGCCAGCGAGGCCACCCTCTGCCTAGCGGTGGGCGCTCACCGCGCGGCCGGGTCGCTCGCCCGGGCGGTCGTCGAGGCAATAGCGAAGGACAAGGGGGCAGGGGGTGGCAACCTGGCTGCTCGCATCGACGCGCTCCGAGAGGCTGACCACATCCGCGAGCACACGAAGGAGCAAGCACACGAGGTGCGGCACTTCGGCAACGGCATGGCACACGGGGACTTCGTAGAGCCGACAACCGCGGAGGAGGCCGAGGAGGTCATCGAGCTGATGGCCGAGGTCCTCGACGAGGTGTACCAGTCGCCCGCACGGCTGAAGCGGCGCAGGGCGGCCCGGCTTGGAAAGGACTCCACCGGGTGACCGGGCGCCGGGTCGACCTGAGGGGCTGCTCGCCGGTCGCCGCCACGGCCGTCAAGGCGGCGGGGGCGGTTGTCCAGGGGCATTCGCTCGCCGACGTGTGCGAGCTTGGCACCGGAGTGCCCACCATCCCGTTGGTGCGGGCCGGCCTGCACCTCCTCGACGCGACGGCAAGGGCGGTCGACGACCGGGGCCGGGGGCCGGGGGAGCGGGGGCTGCAGATCGTGGTGGACCCCGTCACGGACCCGGCGCTCCTCGCCCTGACCCGTCGGCCGCCGGGCGAGCTCGAGAGCCAGGTGGTCGCGGCGATGCAGTCGCTCGGGTCCGCTGACCCGCGCGGCGACGCGGTCGCGGCCCTCGCGTCTGAGGGGGAGGCCGCGGTCCTGGTAATCGCGACGCTGACGGCGCGGCTGGTAGCGGCCGGCGGCCTCGACGCCTTCGTCGCGGGGGTCGACGGCCTGAGGGCCCAAGACGCGGCCCGCTCGGGAGACTGGAGCCGGTAGCGCTCTGGAGGCCGCCTTGGCGAGCACGACGCTGGCCGGCGGTGTCGGGCCTGCCCATCACGTGTGGCTCAGACCTCAGCCGTGGCTGACGCCCCCGCGACGACGGCCGGGGGCGTTGTCGTGCTCGCGCGTGGGAGGCTGGAGCAGGGCGGCGTCCAGACCCTGCGAAGACACACGCGCAAGACACGCGAAACCTCTGGAGCGACCGGGTCGGGGCGGACGAGGCGGCACGCGCCAGTACGAAAGAGCCCGGAGATACGGGATTTTCAGCACAGCCCGGCACGAATCACGACAGGTCTTGCCACTTGGCACCAGTGGCACGCGGCGTACCCGACCGACAGCAGCACGGGCACGTCCCGACGACGCGCCTCGGCGAAGGCCTCGTCGCCCCACTCCCACCAGTCGACGGGGTTGTCGGCGTGCTGCAGGAGGTAGGGGGAGAGGGATGCCGCGAGCCGGTTCGCCATCACCCCACCGTACGGGCGGTGAACCGGCCGGGCGCCGGGGCACCTGCGGTGCGTTCGTGCAGGCATGCTGGAGGCGACCGCCGCCGGCTGCCGATCGAGGAGACCCACCGTGCCCAAGGCCCCGATGCCCCCACACGTCGCCGAGCTCTTCCGCCGGCCCAACCCGGCCGTCGTCGCGGTCCTGCGGCCGGACGGCTCCCCGATGTCCGTCGCCACCTGGTACCTCCTCGAGGACGACGGCACGGTCCTGCTGAACATGGACGCCGAGCGGGCGCGCGTGGCGTGGATGCGCGAGCGGCCCGAGGTCGCGCTCACCGCCCTCGAGGAGGGCAGCTGGTACACCCACGTGAGCGTCCGGGGCCGCATCGTGCGGTGGGAGGAGGACCCGGAGCGGGCGATGGCGGACATCGACCGGCTCTCGAACCTCTACGGCGGCCAGGACTACCGGGTGCGCGACCGCCGGCGGATCAGCTGCTGGGTCGAGGTCAGCCACTGGCACGGCTGGGGCGAGGCCAAGGCCGACTGAGGTCCCCGCGCCCGGACGAGGGCGGTGAGGCGGGACCAGCCGCGCGTCACGGGGCCGGTCCACAGCCACCAGTAGGCGAGGCCCGCGGCCGTGCCGAGGACGAGCCCGAGGGCGGGCCCGTGCTCGGGCAGCCCCCAGGTCCACTGGAGCACCTGCCAGTGGGCCACGTAGACGAACAGCGACGCCGAGGCGAGCACCCGCGCGACGGGGACCACCGGCCCGGGCAGGCGAACCGTCGGGACCCAGAGCAGTGCGAGCACGCAGGCGAGGGTCAGCCCGTCACGGGACGGGTTGCCCGAGAACGTCATCACCATCGCGGCGGACAGCGCGGTGAGGGCCAGCCGCTGCCCGGTGGACGTGGCCCGGGCCAGGGCCCAGCCGAGCAGGACCAGGTGGAGCACGACGAGCGCGGCGCCCTGCATCCGCGGCGTGGGGAGGTCGAGCACCGGGAGGCGGAAGGCGACGAAGGCCGCGACCGACAGGCCGACCGGGAACAGCAGCGGGTGGCGCCGGTCGAGGGCCGTGACGCCGGGGAGGCGCACGAGCAGCCCGAGGCCGACGAGCGCGACGAGGAGGGCCTCGACGAACCAGAAGCGCCACGGCGGCCCGAGGTGCTCGGCGCCGAGCGCCCAGTTCATGAGCACGAGGTTGCGCGGGGCGTAGAGGCCGAGGAGGAAGTGCGCCGCCCAGACGACGACGAGCGTCGGGAGGGCCAACCGCAGCGCGGCGCCGAGCAGCCCCCGGCTGCGCTCGCCCGGGTCGGGGCTCGCGAGCTGGAAGCGCGCCAGCTGGAAGCCGGCGACGACGAGGAGGGCGTTGGCGCTGCCCTGCAGCGTGAACAGGTGCGTGTGCGTGCCGACGACGAGGACGATGGCGAGGGCCCGCAGGGCCACGCTCGTCTCGACGGTGCGCCAGCGGGGGAGGCGGAGCCCCGACGCACGAACCGGGCTGCGGCGTACGGCGTCCAGCTGCGCGACGGTCATCAGGTGCCAGCCGCGGGGGAGGTGGCCGAGCAGCTCCTCCAGCCGCACCGAGACCTCGACGAAGGACAGCGAGTCGCCGCCGAGCGACGCGAACGTGCTGTCGGGCGCCGCGGGTCGGTGCAGCAGGGTGGAGTACAGCGCCGCCACCCCGGCGTCGGTCTCGACGGTCGCGGCCCCGGCGTCGACCTCGGCGGGCGCGGCCTGCGCGAGGACGGCGCGGTGGTCCGGCTTGCCCGAGGGCAGCAGCGGGTGCTCGTCGACGGCGACGACGCGCACCGCGTCGGCCGGCACCCCCGAGGCGCGGACCGCGGCCCGGCGGACCCGCTCCCGGGCCGGCGCGGACGACGCCCCGCGGACGGACACCGCGAGCAGCCCGTCGCGCCCGGCGACGCGCACGTCGTGGCCGTCGGCGCGCAGCGCACCCTCCACGGTGTCGAGGGCGACCCGGTGGCCGAGCACCTTGACGAAGCGTGCCCGCCGCCCGGTGACGCGCAGGAGGCCCTCGGGCGTCACCTCGCCGAGGTCGCCGGTGTGCAGCTCGTCGACCGTGCGGCCGAGCGCCAGGTCCGCGGGGCGCTCGGCGTACCCGAGCATCACGTTGGGGCCGGCGTAGACGATCTCGCCGTCGTCGATGCGCACCGACCCACCGGGCACCGGGGTGCCGACGCAGTCGGGGTGGTCCTCGACGAGATCGGCTGCGAGACAGGCCATCCGAGCGGTCGCCTCGCACTGGCCGTACATGACGACGAGCTCGTGGCCGCGCTCGCGGCCGAGCCGGGCCACGCGGCGGACGCGCTCGGGGTCCATCCGGCCGCCCGCCTGCGTCAGCTGCCGCAGCGTCGGGAGCGAACGCTCGGCGAAGCCGCTCCGCTCGAGCAGCTCGAACGTGTGGGGGACACCCGGGATGGTGGTGACGCCGGCCGCGCGCGCCTGCTCCCAGAAGCAGTCGTCGACGACCGAGCGGTCCGTGAGGAGGACGGACGCGCCGGCATCGAGGTGCGACAGGAGGACCGACAGGCCGTAGCAGTAGCTGAGCGGCAGGGTGAGGGCCGCGACGTCGTCGGGGCGGACCCCGAGGGCCGCCCGCACCTGCGCCGTGTTGGCCAGCAGGTTGCGCTGCGAGAGCCGGACGAGCTTGGGCGAACCGGTGGACCCGCTCGTGCTCATGAGCAGCGCGAGCTCGGGGTGCAGGTCGTGCGCACTCGTCGTCCGGAGCACGTCGACGCCCTCGGCGGCGAGGACGGCGTCGGGGTCGTAGGCCTCGGCCAGCGACCGCGCGGGGCGCCCGGGGGCCGAGAGCAGGACGACGTGCCCGGCGGCCCGCGCCGCCACGAGCTGGACGACCGTCGCCACCGTCGCGCTCGCCCGGACGTGGACGAGGGAGCGCCCCGAGGGCAGCAGCCCGACGACGTCGGCGGCGCGCGCCGCGAGGTCGGCGTACGACACCGGCCCGTCGGCCGTGTGCAGCGCGGTCCGCCCGCCGAGGGCCGCGAGCCGCGTCAGGCTGACGCCGTCGGGCGCGAGCGTCGGCGACGGCGCGCCGGGCAGCGGGGCGGTGGCGAGCAGGGTGGGCACGGCGGACAGTCAATAAGGTTAGGCACACCTAACGCAAGACGAGCGGTGTGATCCGTCTCGCGCCCCGGGCCGGTCGTGGGCACGCCTCGCGCTCCGTTACGCTGGTCCGAGTTAGGCAAGCCTTCCCTACACAGACGGAGGATGACTCGGTGAGACGCCGGACCCTGTCCGCCACGGCCGCCGCGCTCGTCGCGCTGCTCGGCCTCGCCGCCTGCGGTGAGAGCACCCTCGAGGCCGGCGACGACCTCGACTCCTCGAAGCTGACGATCTACAGCGCGCAGCACAAGAACCTCACCGAGGAGTGGGGCAAGGAGTTCCAGGAGAAGACCGGCATCGAGGTGCAGGTCCGCTACGGCAACGACTCCTCGATGGGCTCGCAGATCGTCCAGGAGGGCGCCAGCTCCCCGGCCGACGTCTTCCTCACCGAGAACTCCCCGGCGATGACGACCGTCGAGCGCGCCGGCCTCCTGGCGCCGGTCGACGCCTCGACGCTGGCGCAGGTCGGCCCGGACTACGCCCCGTCGTCGAAGGACTGGGTCGGCATCGCGGCCCGCTCGACCGTGCTCGTCTACAACCCCTCGAAGATCTCCGAGCAGGACCTGCCGTCCTCGCTCATGGACCTCGCCGACCCGAAGTACGCCGGCCAGTGGGGCGCCGCGGCCGGGGGCGCCGACTTCCAGGCCATCGTCTCTGCGGTCCTCGCGACACAGGGCGAGGAGAAGACCGCCGCGTGGCTCGACGCGCTCAAGAAGAACGCGAAGGTCTACCAGAACAACATCGCGACGATGAAGGCCGTCAACGCCGGCCAGTCGGCGATGGGCGTGATCTACCACTACTACTGGTACCGCGACCAGGCGCTCAACAAGTCGGGCAGCGGCAATACGAAGCTGCACTACTTCAAGAACGAGGACCCGGGCGCGTTCGTCAGCCTCTCCGGCGGCGCCGTCCTTAAGAGCAGCACGAAGCAGGCCGACGCGCAGAAGTTCCTCGCCTTCGTCACCTCGCAGGAGGGACAGCAGGCGCTCGGCACCACGGCCTCCAAGGAGTACGCGGTCGGCCGTGACGCCGCCTCCGACCCCGCCCTGCCGCCGCTCGACACCCTCGAGGCCCCGCAGATCGACCCCTTCACCCTCAACGGCCCCGAGGTCATCTCGCTCATGACGAAGGCCGGTCTGCTCTAGGTGTCGACCACCGCGCCCGTCACGACGCCGACCCCCACGCCGGGGTCGGCGTCGACGGCGTCCCCGCGGCGTCGTCGGCCGGGTGCCGGCAGCCCCGGACTGCGCCTCGGCGCGGCCCTCGTCGCGCTGGTGTGCCTCCTGCCGCTGGCCGTCGTCGCGCTCAAGGCCTTCGAGGCCGGGCCGTCCGAGGTCGCCGCGCTCCTGTTCCGCCCGCGCGTCGGCGAGCTGATGCGCAACACGCTCGCGCTCGTCGCCCTGACCGGCACGCTCGCCACCGTCCTCGGCGTCGGGGCCGCCTGGCTCGTCGAGCGCACGAGCCTGCCGCTCGCCGGCCTGTGGCGCGTGCTGTTCGTCGCGCCGCTGGCCATCCCGGCATTCGTCAACAGCTTCGCGTGGTCGACCGTGCTGCCGGGCCTCGAGGGGCTCGGGGGAGCGGTGCTCGTGACGACGCTGTCGTACTTCCCGTTCGTCTTCCTCCCGGTGGCCGCGATGCTGCGCTCGGCCGACCCCGGGCTCGAGGAGGCCGCGCGTGCCCTCGGGCTCGGCCCGTGGCGCACGGCCGCGAAGGTCGGTCTCGCGCAGGTCCGCCCGGCGCTGCTCGGTGGCGTCCTGCTCGTCGCGCTGCACCTGCTGTCGGAGTTCGGCGCGCTCGAGATGCTCCGCTTCCCGACTTTCACGACGGCGATCCTCGACCAGTTCGACGTGGCCTTCGACAGCCGCTCCGGCAGCGTCCTCGCCCTCGTCCTCGTCGGCCTCGCCGTCGCCCTGCTCACCGTCGAGCTGCTCGCCCGCGGTCGCACCCGGTACGTCCGGGTCGGCTCGGGCGCGGCCCGCCGCCCGGCCCGGGCGCGGCTCGGCCGGGCGACGCCTCTCGCGCTGCTCGCCGTCACCGCGCTCGCCGTGCTCGCCGTCGGCGTGCCCGCCTGGGTCACGGGCACGTGGCTCACCCGCCCGGAGGAGGCGCTGGAGCCGACGGTGCTCTGGCCCGCCCTGTGGTCGACCGTCCGGCTGGCGCTCGTCGCGGCCCTGGTCACCACGCTCGCCACGCTGCCCGCCGCGTGGCTGCTCGCCCGCCGGCGCACGTGGTTCGGCGTGCTCGTCGAGCGGGTGAGCTACCTCGCCTCGTCGGTGCCCGGCGTCGTCGTGGCCCTCGCGCTCATCACGCTCTCGATCACGTGGGCCCGCTCGCTCTACCAGACCTCGGCGGTGCTCGTCCTCGCCTACGTCGTGCTCTTCATCCCGCGCGCGATGGTGTCGACGCGGGCCGCCGTCGCCGCGGTGCCGCCGGAGCTCTCCGACGCCGCGCGCTCGCTCGGCGACGGACCGCTGCGGACGTTCGTGCGGGTGCAGCTGCCGCTCATGCTGCGCGGCACGCTCGCCGGCTCGGCCCTGGTCGCCATCGCCGTCTCGACCGAGCTGACCGCGACCCTCCTGCTCGCCCCGACCGGCACCCGGACGCTGTCGACGGCGTTCTGGGAGGCGAGCGCCTCCCTCGACTACGCGGCCGCCGCGCCGTACGCTGCCGCGTTGGTCCTCCTGTCCGCACCCCTGACCTGGCTGCTGCTGCGCAGCGGCCCCGAGGAGCACACCCCGTGACCGCCCTGCGCCTCACCGGCATCACCGCGTCGCACCCTCGCACGCCCGTGCTGCACGGCATCGACCTCACCGTCGCCTCGGGGACGACGACCGCGGTGCTCGGCCCGTCGGGCTGCGGCAAGACGACGCTGCTGCGGGTCGTCGCCGGCTTCATGCGCCCCGACGCGGGCGAGGTCCGCATCGGCGACGAGCTCGTGGCCGGCCCCGGCACGTGGGTGCCCCCGGAGAAGCGCGGCTTCGGGTACGTGGCCCAGGAGGGCAACCTCTTCCCGCACCTCGACGTCGCGGCCAACCTGTCCTACGGCCTGCCCCGACGGGAGCGTCGCGCGCGCGAGCGCGTCGCCGAGCTGCTCGAGCTCGTCGGGCTGCCCGCAGAGACCGCCTCCCGCCGCCCCGACCAGCTCTCGGGCGGTCAGCAGCAGCGGGTGGCGCTCGCCCGCGCGCTGGCCCGGCGCCCCCGCGTCGTCCTCCTCGACGAGCCGTTCTCCGCACTCGACCCCGAGCTGCGCGCCACGACCCGCGAGGCCGTCGCCGACGCGCTGGCGCACGAGGGCGCGACCGTCGTCCTCGTCACGCACGACCAGGCCGAGGCGCTCTCGTTCGCCGACGAGGTCGCCGTCATGCACGAGGGCCGGCTCAGCCAGGTCGGCGCCCCCTCGCTCGTCTACTCGTCGCCGGCCGACCGCCGCTCCGCGCTCTCGCTCGGCGAGGCCTGCTTCCTCCCCGGCGTGCTCGAGGCCGGGGTCGTCCACTGCGCGCTCGGCGACCTCCCGGCCGACCGCCGCGCCGCCGCGGGCCCGGTCGAGGTGATGATCCGCCCGGAGCAGCTGCGCCTGGCCGACGCCCGGACCGGTGCCGTGGCGCCGACGGGGGAGGTGCGCCACGTCGCCTACTTCGGTCACGACGCGCTCGTCGAGGTGCACCTCGACACCGCCGACGTCCTCGTCCGCGCGCGCACCTCGCACACCCCGCCGCCCCCGGTGGGCTCGCGGGTCGAGGTGACGGTCGACGGCCGGCCGCACCTCCTCGCGGCCGGCAGCACGCCCGGCATCGGCTGACCGGACCTGCTCCGACACCGGACCCATCCGGTCCGGGGGTCGGCTCCGAACGTTCGGTACCCGCGCCGCCCGATCCCCCTGCGGGCACGACGACGTGTCCGGTCGGTGGGTGCAGGAAGGACCGTCGATGACGACCGCCCCGACCTCCCGGACGCCCGAGACCCCCGCCCCGGAGCCACCGGACCGCCCCGGCGTCAGCCGCCGACGCCTCATCGGCTGGGTCCTCGCGAGCGGCACCCTGGCCGTCGCGGCCGACCTGTCCACGGGTGCGCCGAGCGCGTCCGCCGCGGTGCCGAGCCCCCCGCAGGTGCCGGAGATCTTCGACCTCGGTGACCTGCAGACCAACTCGGCGCTGCCCACGTCGCAGCTCATCCGCATCGACCTCGACGAGGACGGCGTCGCCCACTTCGCGATCCCACGGATGGAGGTCGGCCAGGGCATCACGACGGCCGCGGCGATGATCATCGCCGAGGAGCTCGACCTGCCCGTCGACCGCGTGCGCGTCACCCTCGCGCCGGCGCGACCCGAGCTCGTCTTCAACCAGCTGACCGGCGGCTCCAACACGATGCAGTCGATGTTCACGCCGATCCGCGTCGCCGCCGCGACCGCCCGCGGCGCCCTCCTGCGGGCCGCTGCCACCGAGCTCGGCGCGCAGCTCTCGGCCCTCACGACGAAGGCCGGCGTCGTCACCGGACCGACCGGCGCCACGCTCACCTACGGGCAGCTGTCGACGCTCGCCGCGAGCACGGAGGACGTCGCGGTCGAGGTCTCGCTGACCCCCCGGCGCGAGTTCTCGGTCATCGGCACCTCGCACGGCCGCGACGACGCCGTCGCCGCCGTGACCGGCCGCAAGCAGTTCACGATGGACCTCGTCGTCGAGGACGCGCTGCCGACGATGGTGTGCCGCCCGCCGACGCTCAACGGCTCGCCGCGTGCGGTCCGCAACCTCGCCACGGTGAAGGCGATGCCGGGCGTCACGGACGTCGTCACCGTCGACACCGGTGTGGCCGTCCGGGCCGCGACGTTCGGGCAGTGCATCGATGCCGTCCGCGCGCTCGACGTGCAGTGGAACGGTGGGCCGGTCGACGGCGAGGACGACGAGTCCATCCTCGCCGAGCTGCGCCGGGCCGAGCTGCCGATGCTCGTCCCGAAGGTGCCGGTGCTCGCGAGCACCCTGGACCTGCGGTTCGAGTTCATGTTCCGCAGCAGCGCTGCCCTGGAGCCGAACTGCGCCATCGCCGACGTCCGCACGGACCGCGCCACGGTGTGGGCCGGCCTCAAGGCGCCGCTCGTGGCGCAGCGCAACGTGGCCCGGGCGGTCGGGCTGCCGATCTCGAAGGTCACCGTCAACGTCGTCACCGGCGGAGGGTCGTTCGGGCACAAGCTGTTCGGTGACGCCGCCATCGAGGCAGCCAAGATCTCCAAGGCAATGGGCAAGCCGGTCAAGCTCATGTGGCACCGCGCCGACGAGCCGCGCCAGGGGCGCACGCACCCGATGGCGACCTCGCGGGTGCGGGCGACGATGCTGGCCGGCCAGGTCCTCACCTTCGAGCAGCGGCACACGAGCGTCGTCACCGACTTCGGCCACGGGCTGGGGGAGCGGCTCACCGCCCTCGCGGCCGAGCTGCCGGCCAACCTCGGCGGGCTCAGCCTCTCGCAGTCGATCTTCACGCTGACCCAGGAGCTGCCCTACGACTTCGGTGTCGTCACGCAGCTGCTCAACGAGGTCGACACCCGGTTCAACACCGGCAGCATGCGCAACATCTACAGCCCGGACGTCGCGACCGCCAACGAGCTGGCCGTCGACCAGATCGCCAATCGCTTCGGCAAGGACCCCTACTCCTTCCGGATGTCGTTCCTGCGCAACGCGAAGGCCAAGCGCTGTCTTCAGGCGGTCGCGAAGGCCGGCGGGTGGGGTCGCGCGCTGCCCAAGGGTGTGACCCAGGGCATCGCCGTCCACACCGAGTACAAGGGCGCCACCGCGGTGCTCGTCGAGCTCGACACGCGGCCCGAGACCGTCAACCGGAAGATCCGTGAGGCCGTCACCGGCCCGCGCGTCACCAAGGCGGTCATCGCGGTGGACGCCGGGCTCGTCGTCAACCCGCGCGGCCTCGAGGCGCAGATGATGGGCGGCGTCGCCGACGGCATCGCCCTCGCTCTCACGAGCAGCAACCACCTGCAGGACGGCCGCTTCCTCGAGGCGAGCTGGGACAACTACTTCTACACGCGGCAGTGGAACGTCCCGCCCGAGTTCCGGTGCATCGTCATGCCCTCCGACGAGGAGCTGCCCGGCGGGGCCGGCGAGGCGGGCGTCGCGGCCTCGGTGGCCGCGGTCGCGTGCGCCTACGCCCGGGCGACCGGCAGGGTCCCGACCCGCTTCCCCGTCAACCACGGGACGGTCTCCTTCACCCCGAAGAGCTTCGTCCCGCCCGTGCCCGAGTCGCCCACCGACGGCCTGTCGTACACCTCCTGAGGAGCCAGCCATGCCCCAGCACACCTTCCTCGTCAACGGCGAGCGGGTCACGGTCGACGTGGCCGACGACGTCCGCCTCCTCTGGGTCCTCCGGGACGTCCTGCGCCTCACCGGGCCCAAGTACGGGTGCGGCATCAACGTCTGCAAGGCGTGCACCTCGCACGTCAACGGCAAGGCGTTCAACCCCTGCTCGGTCCGGGTCGGCGACCTCGCGCCCGACGACGAGGTGACGACCATCGAGGGTCTCGCCGACACCGTCGACGCCGACCTGCACCCGATGCAGCAGGCGTGGGTCGACCACGACGTCGCGCAGTGTGGCTACTGCCAGCCCGGCCAGATCATGGCCGCGGTGGCGCTCGTGCGCCGCGTCCGGGCCGAGGGCCGCGCCATCACCGACGCCGACCTCGACGGCATCCGCAACATCTGCCGCTGCGGCACGTACACCCGCATCCGGGAGGCGATCCGGGACGGCGCCGAGCGCATGTGACGACCCGCCGCGGGTCGTGCCGTCACCGAGGGGGCGGCGCGACCCGCGGTCACTCGTCGAGCGCCTTGTGCAGGGCGATGCACGCCGTGACGGCCTCGTCGCCCTCGAGCGCGCTCGCCCAGCTCACCTCCACCCCGGCGCGCAGCAGCGTCCAGGCGCGGGCCTCGTCGGGGTCGACGCCCGCGGCCTCGGCCACGACCTCGAGCCGCCGGCGCACCGACCAGCGGAAGGCCGAGCCGGTGCCCATCTCCTGGAACCGGTTGCGCAGCACCGGCCAGAGGTCGAAGCCGGGGTGCCCCGCGACCGGCTTGGGGTCGATGGCCGTCCAGCCCTCCTGCGGGTGCAGCAGGACGTTCTCGTAGTGCAGGTCGGTGTGCAGGAGGAGCTCCGGCGCCCCGGGCAGGAGGTCGCGCGCGAGCCCGAGCGTGCGCGTGACGAGGCGCCGCGGGACGGCGGGTCGTGAGGCCATCCGCTCCAGGTGCGGCTCGAGGTAGGGGGCGATGCGCGGGACCTGCGGCGGGGCCGGCACGTGGAGGCGCCGCAGCAGCCCGCCGACGACCGCGCAGGCCTCCTCGTCCCAGGCGTCCGTCAGGTCGGTGCGCTCGAGCCGGTCGAGGAGCAGCAGGCCGTCGGACGGCAGGGCTGCGACGAGGCGCACCGCGCCCTCCCCGCCCCACGTGCGCAGGGCGAGGTGCTCGTGCGCGCCCTCGGGGTGCGGCCAGCCGACCTTGAGCGCGAGGCGCTCGGTGCCGCGGCGGACGGGCAGGACGAGGGCCGTCCACCCGGTGCCCGCCGGTCCGTCGTCGACGACGAGGTCCCACCGCTCCAGTGCCTGCGCGACGAGCCGGGGGACGGTCGCCAGCCAGTCCTCCCCGGTCGGGCCGCCGTCCGCCGGGTAGGTGGCAACCCGGGCCGCCCACTCCGGAGGCAGCTCGACGCTCACGTGAGCCCCGGGAACGGCACCAGCGCCCCGCCCCACCGGTGCACCTCGACCTCGACGGCACCGAGCCAGCGGGCCGCGGCCGCGAGACCGGTCCCCGCGTCGGACGCGAGCAGCCCGGGCAGGGCCGCGCCGAGCGACGCGCGCACGTCGGTCGTGGCCCGCGCGACGAGCCGGTCGACGTCGGCCCCGGTCCGGACGGTGAAGGGCAGCGGGAACCCGAGGGCCGGCGGGGGCTGCCCCGGGCGCGCGGCGTCGTCGCGCAGGGTGCGCAGCACGCCCAGGGTGACGACGGCCCGCTCGCGCCGGGTGCCGCCGGAGCGGGCCGCCGCCACCTCGAGCAGGTAGCAGGCGCGCCGGAGGGCGGCCACCGCGTCCGTGGGGCCGGTTCCCGCCGGCGGGTCGCCCACCGGCCGGGCCGGGTCGCCGAGCAGGGCCGCCGCCGCGACGCGCTGCGCGTGCAGCGCCGCGAGGGTCGGCAGCAGCTCGGCGGGAGCCGCCGCGAACGACGACGCCGCCGCCGCGGCCGCCGACTCCCGGGCGGCGAGGTCGGAGCGCAGCCGGCGCGCGTCGTCCGTCGAGGAGGACGGGGTGGTCGAGGGCGAGGGGGAGGGGCTCGGGTCTAGGTCGACCGCGGGCACGCTGGCCCGCAGCAGCGTCGTGCGCAGCACCGTCACCTGCCGCCGGTGGGCCGTCGCGAGGGCGGCCCCGAGGTCGTCGCCGAGCGCGGACGCGTCGGCGGCGAGGGCCGCGGTGTCGCGGACCAGGGCCGTCATCAGGTCCTGGGCCGGGAGGGGGCGCCGGGTGGGCACGAGGGGGAGGCGTGGGGCGTCGTCCTCGAGGCGGACGCCGCACCCCGTGAGCGCGCCCAGGAGGACGGTCCCGGTGCCGGCGAGCAGCAGGCGCCGCCCCGGACGCCGGGGGTCGTCGGCCGGCACCGCGCCATCATGCCACGGTGCGAGCACGCGTCGCGGGGCCCTAGAGTGGTGCCCCCGGCGCGAGCCGGGACGAGAACTGCACAGGGAGAGGAGACCGGCGTCATGGCCACCGCGGACAGCGTCCGACCCGTCCTCGAGGAGGGCCTCGCCGGTGCCGGCCTCGTCCTCGAGGACGTCACCGTCACGCCGGCCGGCAAGCGCCGCGTCGTGCGCGTCCTCATCGAGCGCGACCTCGGCGACGTGGACCGCGTCACCGAGCCGACCACCCCCCTCTCCCTCGACGAGGTCGCCGACGCCACCCGCGCCGTGAGCGATGCCCTCGACGCCGGCGACGTGATGGGGGAGCAGCCCTACACCCTCGAGGTCTCCTCCGCCGGGGTCGGCCGCCCGCTCACCCTGCCGCGCCACTTCCAGCGCAACGTCGGCCGCCTCGTCAGCGTCCGGACCGCCGACGGCGAGACCACCGGACGCCTCGTGGCCGCCGACCGCGCGGGCCTCGTGCTCGAGGTCCCCGCCACCGCCAAGACCCCCGCCCGCACCGTCCCGCTGGCCTACCCCGACCTCGACCACGCCGCCGTGCAGGTCGAGTTCTCGCGCCGCGACGACGACCCGAAGGAGAGCTGACCCGTGGACATCGACCTCGCCGCCCTGCGCGCCCTGGAGCGCGAGCGCGGCATCTCGCTGGACATCATCGTCCCCGCCATCGAGCAGGCCCTGCTGCTGGCCTACCAGCGCACCGACGGGCACTACCGCTCCGCGCGCGCCGAGCTGGACCGCAAGACGGGCCACGTCGTCATCTGGGCGCGCGAGGAGCACGAGGTCCCGGCGCCCGAGGGCGAGGTCGACGAGGAGGGCAACCCCGCCCGCCCGCGCCGCGAGCTCGGCCCGGAGTTCGACGACACCCCGACCGGCTTCGGCCGCGTCGCGGCGTCGACGGCCCGCCAGGTCATCGTCCAGCGGATGCGCGACATCGAGGACGACGCGATCCTCGGCGACTTCAAGGGCCGCGAGGGCGACATCGTCGCCGGCGTCGTCCAGCAGAGCCCGAACCCCCAGCACGTGCTCGTCGACTTCGGCACCATCGAGGGCATCCTCCCGCTCGCCGAGCAGGTGCCCGGCGAGACCTACCAGCACGGCCAGCGGCTGCGCACCTTCGTCGTCTCGGTCAAGCGCGGCCCCCGCGGCCCGCAGATCGGTCTGTCGCGCACCCACCCCAACCTCGTCCGCAAGCTCTTCGCGCTCGAGGTGCCCGAGATCGCCGACGGCAGCGTCGAGATCGCGGCCCTGGCCCGTGAGGCCGGGCACCGCACGAAGATCGCCGTGCACTCGACCGTCCCCGGCCTCAACGCCAAGGGCGCGTGCATCGGCCCGATGGGCGCCCGCGTGCGCGCCGTCATGGCCGAGCTGCAGGGCGAGAAGATCGACATCGTCGACTGGAGCAAGGACCCCTCGTCCTTCATCGCCTCGGCCCTGTCGCCGGCGCGCGTGCAGTCGGTCGAGGTCGTCGACCCGACGCTGCGCGCCGCGCGCGTCGTCGTGCCCGACTACCAGCTCTCGCTGGCCATCGGCCGGGAGGGGCAGAACGCCCGTCTCGCGGCCAAGCTGACCGGCTGGCGGATCGACATCCGGCCCGACACCGACGCCGGCCGCGGGGGGTCCACGGGTGCCCGCGACACGCCCGGGCCCGCGTAGGCGGTAGACTGGTGCGAACCGACCGGACTGGACTCCGGACGTCGGGGCCCGTGCGCACGTGCATCGGGTGCCGGGGGACGGATAGCCGGTCGGCACTCCTGCGAGTGGTACTCGGGCAGGCGGAGCAGGGCCCCACGGTCCTCCCCGACCCCGGGCGCCGTCGCCCGGGACGCGGCGCCTGGCTGCACCCGAGCGTCTCGTGTCTCGACCTCGCCGTCCGTCGGAGGGCGTTCGGGCGCGCACTGCGAGCCGGTGCCGCCCCGGACACCACCGAGGTGCGGGCCTGGGTCGAGGGCCTCGAGCAGGAGTGACCGTCAGATGCACGACAGAACCGGAAGCGGGTTTGAACGCAATGAGCACCCGATGAGTCCTCAGCGATGAGCACCCCCCAGCTGTAACGACGGTCCGCGCCGCCCCGGCACGGACCTGGACAGGAGAGATGTGTCTAAAGTCCGTGTGAGCGCACTTGCGAAGGAGCGCGGGGAGACCAGCAAGGTCGTCCTCGAGCGCCTCAACGAGATGGGCGAGTACGTCAAGAGCGCCAGCTCGACGATCGAGGCGCCGGTGGTCCGGCGCTACAACGAGCGGTTCCCCGTCGAGGCCGCGGCCCCGAAGGCCGCCGCCAAGGCGCCCGCCCCCAAGGCCCCCGCCGCCCCGGCGGCTCCGGCCGCTCCCGCCGCCCCGGCGGCCCCCCAGCAGCCCGCCGCCGCGGCCCCGTCCGCGCCGGCTCCGGCCACGCCCGGACCGAAGGCCCCCGCGGCCCCGGCCACCCCGGCTCCGGCCGCCCCGGCCCCGGCGGCGCCCGCCGCCGCGGCGCCGTCCGCGCCGGCTCCGGCGACGCCCGGCCCGAAGGCCCC
>NZ_JAHHWP010000028.1:0-75014 GCF_018729305.1 Phycicoccus mangrovi
CCCGGCACCCGGGTCAGCTCCACCGCTCGACGACGGAACTCCGGTGGCTTGGCAGCAGGCATCCCAGACTCCTCTCCGAGACGATCATCGCCTCAGCTCAGGTGTCCGGAAAAGCGGGTCAGGCTCCCAGCGACGTTCCTCTGCTTCAGACGCGTCTTGTCCACCCCCTGCACGTCTGAGAACGCCGGCCGACGCTCCCGCCCCACTACCAGCGGGCGACCCCCGCCTGCAGCGTTGGCCACTCGCGCCCAATGATCAGCTTCCGAGTCTCCGATGGCGTCAAGTGCGCTGCGTTGCCCCTGAACCCTCAGCGCATCCGGCTCGTGCACGACGTCGCCCCTGAACCCACCTCAAAAAGGGCCGGACTTAGTGTCCAGCCGAACTCCCGAACATGACGAGGTGCATTTGGCCAACCCAGGAGCATTCGGCTGACTGCGGCGACCGCCGCACGGCCGGCTAGCCAAGGGTGCGTTGCAGTACTTCTCTGGGGTACGGACGCGCAAGAGGCCCTGACCGACGAGCGGAAAGGGCCTCTGTGGAGCCAAGGGGACTCGAACCCCTAACCCCCTGCTTGCAAAGCAGGTGCGCTACCAATTGCGCCATGGCCCCCGGGTGCCGCGCATGGGCGGCGGGGTGAGCGTCAGCTCTGCGGGGTGTCCGTGGCCTCGGCCCAGAGCCGGTTCTCGGCCTGCTTGTCCTTGATCTGCTTGCTCAGGGCGAACGCACCTGCCGCAGAGGCGAGGAGGACGAGGAGCTTCTTCACGGAACACCACCTGGGAGCCGGGGAGGTCGGGTGGTGGGCCTAACAGGACTTGAACCTGTGGCCTCTTCCTTATCAGGGAAGCGCTCTAACCGTCTGAGCTATAGGCCCGTCACCGACCGGCGTCGCACCTCTCAGGAGGCGCGGTGCACGAGATTACCCGATGCCCGCCCCGCTCCCCAAAACGGGGGTCGGGGCGGCTCCGACCTGCACCTCAGTCGTCGGTGAGGGTGAGGTGCACGCCGCCGACGAGGGCGGACGAGAGGTTGTAGAGGAACGCCCCGAGCGTGGCGATCGCGGTGATGAGGATGACGTCGACGACCGCGATGACGATCGACAGCGACACCACGCGGGTGAAGCCGACGAAGTCGAGGATGTCGAAACGGGTGCCGCCGTCCTGGATCACCGAGCCGATGACGCCGTTGACCTTGTCGAAGACGCCCATCGCGTCGAGGACGGTCCACAGGACCACCGTGGCCACGACGAGGGCGATGCCGAGCGCCACCGAGAGGAGGAACGACATCTTCATCGCCGACCACGGGTCGATGCGGGAGACGGTCAGCTTGACCCGGCGCGACGACGCAGGCCGGGGAGCCGGCTTCGTCGCCGTAGCGGCCGTGGACCCGGACGCGCCGGCCTCGCGACCGGCGGCCGGCACGGCCTCGCGGCCGGTCGGGACCGGACGGGTGGCGTCACGCTGCATCGTGGCAGCCTCCTGGCGGGCCGGGCGCGCGGCACCCGACGGACGGGCGGGACGCCCGGCGCTGTCTGCGGTGCTCACTCACGGCCTCCTCGGTCTGCGTCGCCGCCCGACGAGTCGTCGGTCGACGTCGGGTCCGACGGTACGGCATCCTCCGCCGGGGCTGCGACCTCGCCACCCGGGGTCTCGACAGTCGTGACCACCTCGTCACCCGCGCCCTCGCCGGCGGCCTCCTCGGCCGCCTCGACGGCCTCCTCGACCTCCTTCTCGGGGTTGCGCGTGACGGCGACGATCGCGTCGTTGCGGCCCGGCTTGGCGAACTGCACGCCCATCGTGTTGCGGCCGGTCAGGCGCACCTCGTCGACGCGCGAGCGGACGATGTTGCCCTTCTCGAAGACGACGAGCACCTCGTCGCCCTCGTCGACGGTCAGCGCCCCGACGAGGTCGCCGCCCTTCTCGGACAGCTTCGCGACGGCAACACCGAGGATGGCGCGCCCCTTGACGTTCCACTCCGACGCCTTGGACCGCTTGGCCAGGCCCGACTCGAAGACGACGAAGACGTCCGGGTCCTCGCCGTCGGCGACGACCGACATCGAGAGCAGCTCGTCGCCGTCACGGAACTTCATGCCGGTGACGCCGGAGGTCGCGCGGCCCATCGGGCGCAGCGTCGCGTCGTCGGCGTGGAAGCGCACCGACTGCCCCTTGCGCGAGACGAGCATGAGGTCGTCCTCGGCCTCGACCAGCCCGACGCCGACGAGCTCGTCGCCGTCGCGCAGGTTGACGGCGATGAGGCCGCCGGCCCGCGGGCTGTCGTACTCCGAGAGGCGCGTCTTCTTGACCAGGCCGGCCCGCGTCGCGAGGAGCAGGTACGGCGCGTCCTCGTAGGAGCGGATGGCCAGCACCTGGGCGATCTCCTCGCCCGGCTGGAAGGCCATGAGGTTCGCGACGTGCTGGCCCTTGCCGTCACGCCCGGCGTCCGGCAGCTCGTACGCCTTGGCGCGGTAGACCCGGCCGAGGTTGGTGAAGAACAGCAGCCAGTGGTGGGAGGTCGTCGTGAAGAAGTGGTCGACCATGTCCTCGCCGCGCAGGGCCGCCCCGCGCACGCCCTTGCCGCCGCGCCGCTGCGAGCGGTACGCGTCCACCCGGGTCCGCTTGGCGTAGCCGCCGCGGGTGATGGTGACGACCACGTCCTCCTCGGGGATGAGGTCCTCCATCGACATGTCGCCGTCGGTCGGCATGATCGTCGTGCGGCGGTCGTCGCCGAACTTGTCGACGATGGCGCGCAGCTCGTCGGAGACGATGTCGCGCTGGCGGCCGGGCGTCGCGAGGATGTCCTTGTAGTCCTCGATCTGCGCCTGCAGCTTGTCGTGGTCGTCGATGATCTTCTGCCGCTCGAGGGCCGCGAGGCGCCGCAGCTGCAGGTCGAGGATGGCCCGCGCCTGGATCTCGTCGATCTCGAGGAGCTCGATGAGGCCGTTGCGCGCCTCCTCGACGGTCGGGCTGCGGCGGATGAGCGCGATGACCTCGTCGAGCATGTCGAGCGCCTTGAGGTAGCCGCGGAGGATGTGGATCTCCTCCTCGGCCTTGCGCAGCCGGTAGGCCGTGCGCCGCTGGATGACGTCGATCTGGTGCTCGCACCAGTAGCGGATGAACGCGTCGATCGGCAGCGTGCGCGGCACGCCGTCGACGAGGGCGAGCATGTTCGCGCCGAACGTCGTCTGCAGCTGGGTGTGCTTGTAGAGGTTGTTGAGCACGACCTTGGCCACCGCGTCGCGCTTGAGCACGATGACGAGGCGCTGGCCGGTGCGGCCCGAGGTCTCGTCGCGGATGTCGGCGATGCCCGCGAGCCGGCCGTCCTTGACGTGCTCGGCGATCTTCTGCGCGAGGCTGTCCGGGTTGACCTGGTAGGGCAGCTCGGTGACGACGAGGCACTGCCGGTTGTGGATCTCCTCGACCTCGACGACCGCCCGCATGATGATCGAGCCGCGGCCCGTGCGGTAGGCGTCGTCGATGCCGCGGTGGCCCATGATGAGCGCCCCGGTCGGGAAGTCCGGCCCCGGGATGGCCTTCATGACCGCCTCGAGCGCCTCCTCGCGGCTGGCGTCGGGGTGGCGGAGCATCCACTCGGCGGCCGCGGCGACCTCGCGCAGGTTGTGCGGCGGGATCTGCGTCGCCATCCCGACCGCGATGCCGGCGCTGCCGTTGACGAGCAGGTTCGGGAAGCGGGAGGGCAGGACCTCCGGCTCGAGCGTCTTGCCGTCGTAGTTCGGCTTGAAGTCGACGGTCTCCTGCTCGATGTCGCGGACCATCTCCATCGACAGCGGCGCCATCCGGCACTCGGTGTACCGCGGCGCGGCGGCCGGGTCGTCACCGGGGGAGCCGAAGTTGCCCTGGCCCTGGACGAGCGGGTAGCGCAGCGACCAGTCCTGGACGAGCCGGACGAGGGCGTCGTAGATCGCGCTGTCGCCGTGCGGGTGGTACTGGCCCATGACGTCGCCGACGACGCGGCTGCACTTGTTGAAGCCGCGGTCGGGGCGGTAGCCGCCGTCGTACATCGCGTAGAGCACGCGGCGGTGCACCGGCTTGAGGCCGTCGCGCACGTCGGGCAGTGCGCGGGAGACGATCACCGACATCGCGTACTCGATGTACGAGCGCTGCATCTCGGTGTTGAGGTCGATCGGCTCCGTGCGGTCGGTCTCGACGGGCTGGTCGGTCATGGAGGTCCTTGCCTAGCGGGTCGTCAGGGGAGGTCGTGGGTGACGCGCGGCGTCAGATGTCGAGGAACCGCACGTCGCGCGCGTTGCGCTGGATGAACGAGCGCCGGCTCTCGACGTCCTCGCCCATGAGGATCGAGAAGATCTCGTCGGCCGCGGCGGCGTCGTCGAGCGTCACCTGGAGGAGCACCCGCTGGTCGGGGTCCATCGTGGTCTCCCACAGCTCCTGGTAGTCCATCTCGCCGAGACCCTTGTAGCGCTGCACCGGGTTGTCCTTCGGCAGGCGCCGGCCCTTGGCCTGGCCCTCGGCGATGAGCGCGTCGCGCTCGCGGTCGGTGAAGGCGAACTCGTGCGCCGCGTTGCTCCACTTGAGGCGGTACAGCGGGGGCTGCGCGAGGTAGACGTACCCGGCCTCGATGAGCGGCTTCATGAACCGGAAGAGCAGCGTGAGAAGCAGCGTCCGGATGTGCATGCCGTCGACGTCGGCGTCGGCCATCAGCACGATCTTGTGGTACCGGGCCTTCTCGATGTCGAAGTCCTCGCCGATGCCGGTGCCGAACGCCGAGATGAGCGCCTGCACCTCCTGGTTGGCGAGGGCCTTGTCGAGGCGCGCACGCTCGACGTTGAGGATCTTGCCGCGGATCGGGAGGATCGCCTGGGTGTGCGGGTTGCGCCCGCGCACCGCCGAGCCGCCGGCGGAGTCGCCCTCGACGATGAAGACCTCGGAGACGGCCGGGTCCTTGGCCTGGCAGTCGCGCAGCTTGCCGGGCAGCCCGCCGGACTCCAGCACCCGCTTGCGGGTGGCCTCGCGGGCCTTGCGCGCGGCCATCCGGGCCGTCGCCGCCTGGATCGCCTTGCGGACGATCTCCTTGCCCTCGTTCGGGTGGCGCTCGAGCCAGTCGCCGAACTCCTCGGTCATCGCGCGCTGGACGAAGCCCTTGACCTCGGAGTTGCCGAGCTTGGTCTTCGTCTGGCCCTCGAACTGCGGCTCGCCGAGCTTGACGCTGATGACGGCGGTCAGGCCCTCGCGGACGTCGTCACCGGTGAGGTTGTCGTCCTTCTCCTTGAGCTGGTTCTGCTTGCGCGCGAAGTCGTTGACGAGCTTGGTCAGCGCCGCGCGGAAGCCCTCCTCGTGGGTGCCGCCCTCGTGGGTGTTGATGGTGTTGGCGTAGGTGTGGACGGACTCGGAGTACGCGGTCGTCCACTGCATCGCGAGCTCGAGGGAGAGGCTGCGCGCCTCGTCCTCGACCTCGATCGCGATGACGTCGGGGTGCACCGGCTCGCTGCGCTTGGAGGCGACGAGGTGGTCGACGTAGTCGACGAGGCCGTTGTCGTAGCGGTAGGAGACCGAGCGGGCCGTGGTCGTGCGGGCCGTGCCGTCGGCGCCGGCGTCCTCGCTGTCCTCGACGACCGTGATGTCGGAGTCGACGCCATCGAGGTCGGGCTCGCCCTCGCCCGCGGCCTCGGTGACGCGCTCGTCGACGAGGTTGATCGTCAGGCCCTTGTTGAGGAACGCGTACTGCTGGAAGCGCGAGCGGATCGTCTCCCAGTCGTACTCGGTCGTCTCGAAGATCTCGGGGCTCGCCCAGAACGTGATGGTGGTGCCGGTGCGGTCGGTCTCCTCCATCTGCGTGAGGGGGCCGGTGGGCACGCCGTGGTCGAAGGACATCCGGTGCGCGTGGCCCTTCTGGCGCACGCAGACGTCGAGGCGCGTGGAGAGCGCGTTGACGACCGAGGAGCCGACGCCGTGCAGACCGCCGGAGACCTTGTAGCCGCCGCCGCCGAACTTGCCGCCCGCGTGCAGCTGGGTGAGGACGAGCTCGACCGCGCTCACGCCCTCGGTCGGGTGCATGTCGGTGGGGATGCCACGGCCGTTGTCCTTGACCCGGACCGCGCCGTCCTCCATGAGGATGACGTCGATGGTGTCGGCGTAGCCGGCGAGGGCCTCGTCGACCGCGTTGTCGACGATCTCCCAGACGAGGTGGTGCAGGCCGCGCTCGCCGGTGGAGCCGATGTACATGCCCGGGCGCTTGCGGACGGCCTCGAGCCCCTCGAGCACGGTGATCGCGGAGGCGTCGTAGGCCGGGCCGGCGACCGGGGTGGCCTGGTCCTCCTGCGGCGGGACCACGGGGTCCTCGGCGGGCACGTCGGGGGTGTCGGGCTGGTCGGCCACGGGGCTCCTTCGTCGGCTGGCTCCGGGGGGCGTGCACGCCCGACCGGTGCTCATGGCGCGCGCCCACGGGCTGGTCACCCACGGGCGCGCTGTTGCCGCCCATCCTACCGCTCGGGGCCGACAGATGACCCGCTGGGAGGCCCGTGGCGCCGGTTCTCACCGATTGTCGAGGGTGTCCACGACTCCCCACACGCAACCCGGGCTCCCAGCGGCGCTGAGCGGCCTTCCTCGGGCTCGTCCGCGCCGGGGGTCAGGACGCGGCGCCGTGCACGTCCGCGACGCTCGGCCGGACCCGCACGACGGCCGGTCCGGTGACCCGCGCCGCGGCCAGCCCGTCGAGGAGCGTGGCCAGGTGCGGCCGGGTCGCGTCGACGACGGCGAGGCCGTCGCGGGTCGCCGCCGCGGTGACGGCGGCGAGCACGGCGGGGTCGTCGGTGTAGAGCACCTCGCCGAGGCCGGTCAGCTCGTCGAGGGTGCGGGGGCCGAGCGTCGTCGGCAGCGGCACCGTCGAGCGGACGAGGTCGAGCAGGTCGCGGTGCTCGAGGGCGTGCCGGGCCAGGGCGCTGCCGTGGAGGTCGATGACCTGCCGGTACAGCGCGGGGTCGGCCGCTCCCAGGAGGATGAGCTGCGCGAGGACCGCGCGCCCGACGCGCTCCGCAACGGCGGCGTCGTCGTGCGCGGGGTCGGTCAGGGCGTCGCGCCGGTCATCGACGAGCACGGTGCAGAAGGTCAGCCAGTCCGGGACGAGGGCGGACGGGCCCTCCTCGGCGAGCATCCCGCCGACGTAGCGGCGGTGGCCCTCGTGGTGGTCGGGCCCGGTCTCGACCGGCAGGACGGCGGCGACGGCGCGCACGCCCGAGACCGTCGTGCGCAGCGGCAGCACCGCGAGCGGGTCGACGCCCAGGCGCTGGCGGCACCACTCGGCCTGCTGCGCGGCGGGGCGCTCCCACAGAGTTGTGCCGCCGGAGACGAGGACGCCGTCGACCTCGACCGCGACCGGCAGCTGGTCGATGATGTCGAGCACCTGCTCGAGGACGGTCTCGGGGGTGCACCAGGTGCGGGTGGCGCGCCGCGGGTGCAGGCGGATCTGGGTGCCGGGCCGCTCGAGCGGCTCGTCGGCGAGGGTGACGAGGACGGTGCCGTCGGGCAGGCCGACCCAGCGCATCGTCGGGGCCATCGGGACCAGCGCCGAGCGGGTCACGAGCTCGACGACGTCGGCGACGCCGAAGGCCGTCAGGAGCGAGGTCTCGTACCGGCGCAGGCCCTCGCGGACCTGGCCGTGCTCGGCCGTGGCGGGCGCAGCGCTCAGCCAGCGCACCTCCTGCGGCGTGAAGCCCACCCCGTCGTCGTGGACGACGAGCGGCCCACCGCCGGTGGCCGAGGTGACGCGCACCCGGCCGACGTGCGAGGGGTCGACCCGGCGCCGCGCCTCGATGCCGACGAGCGCGCTGGCGAGCAGGTCGCGCATCGGGCCGCGGCCGCCGGGCCCACCGTCACCGGAGCGGGCACCCTCGGGGTCGTGGGGGTCGCGCGCGGGGTGGCCGGGGTCGCGGCCGGAGGGGTGGTCGTTCACGTCGGAGTCCGTTCCGATGGGCGGCGACCGGGGGATGGTGGTCACCGTGGGCGAAGGTTTCTCCCACGGTGCCCGCGCGCCGTCGACACCCGCTGCCGCTCGCGGCCCGGCTCCCCCCGACGTCCCGGGAGTCCGGCCGAACGAACGACCCGCCGCTCCTGCGGCGGTCCCCCCGCAGGTCAGCCGTCCGTGTGGGGGCGCAGGGTGCGCTCGAACAGGTCGCGGACGTCGTCGGTCAGCACCGGCTCGGGCACGACGACGTCGACCTCCGGCACCGCGCAGCGCACGCCGTAGCAGTAGGCGTCCGGGTACTCGCGCTCGACGCCGGCGGCCAGCGTGCGCAGGCGGTCGGTGGCGATGAGGTCTTGCCAGGCGCGGTTGTCGGGCTCGGGCAGCTCGCCGAGCACGACCGTCCGGGTGCGGGTGCGGCCGGCGAACCCGCCGGTGCGCCGGACCTCGAGCTCGGTGCCGGGCGCCGGCGCGTCGGGGACCGGCGTGCCGGGCGTCTGCGGGGCGGGGGAGCCGGGCGCGGGGGCATCCGCACCGATCTCGACCCCGACACCGCTCCAGGCGGCGCGCACGGCCTCCGCCTCCCGCGAGCCCTCGCCGTGGCGCGCGGTGGCGGCGGCGAGGGTCAAGCCGGCGAACGTCGCGAAGTCGCAGTCGGCGCGGATCTCGCCGACGATCGTGTCGAACCAGACCTGCCCGGCGACCTCCCAGGCGTTGCCGCCGAGCGCGACGGCGAGGTCGTGGAAGGCCTTGTTGGGGATGCCGGAGTTGATGTGGACGCCGCCGTTGTCCTCGGAGGTCTCGACGTAGTCGCGCAGGTGCGCGGGCTGCGGGTCCTTGCCCAGGCGCGGGTCGTCGTAGGCGGTCCCGGGCGCCGCCATCGAGCGCAGCGCCACGCCCTTGACACCCGGCGCGAGCAGGTCGGCACCGATGAGCCAGTCGGCCGCCGCGGCGTCCTGGCCGAGCGAGTGCTGCTTGACCAGCACGCCGAAGACGTCGGACACCGACTCGTTGAGCGCGCCGGACTGGCCCTGGTAGTTCAGGCCCGCCGTGTACTGGGTGACGCCGTGCGCGAGCTCGTGGCCGATGACGTCGAGGCTGCGGGTGAACCCGAGGAACACCTCGCCGTCACCGTCGCCGAAGACCATCTGGGCGCCGTCCCAGAACGCGTTGTCGTAGTCGCGCCCGTAGTGGACGGTGGCGACGAGCGGCAGGCCCTTGCCGTCGAGGGAGTTGCGCCCGTACGCCTCCTGCCACAGCTGCCACGTGGCGCCGAGGCCGTCGTAGGCCTCGGTGACGGCGGTGTCGGCGGTGGCCGGGTCGCCCTCGCCGCGCACCTTGACCCCGGGCAGGGTCGTGCCCTGCTGGGCGTCGTGGACGGTGCGCTGCGGCCCGGCGTCGGTTCCGGCCGCCCCGCCGGGCAGCGTCGTCCCGCCGGGACGCGCCTCGGCGGTGACCCGACCACGCCGGAGCTCGGCGTCGCTGCGCAGCGTGGCGTCGGCGCGCTGCGCGACGTGGTCGTCGCCGGAGGCCGCGAGCGCGGCGAGCAGGTACGGCGGGACGATCGAGCAGCGGGCGGGCGAGTGCGTCATCCCTCCACGATGGACCCGCCCACCGACAGCCGCGACCCGACGGCCGGCGGCGTGGGTCAGCGGCGCAGCGCCGCGGCCATCCGCTCCTGCGCGAGGTCGGAGTGGAACAGCTCGCCCGACATCCGCGCCATCGCCTCCCCGTCGCGCTCGAAGGAGGCGAGGAGGTCGGCGTTGAGGATCTGCTTGGCGGCGGTCAGCCCCTGCCGGGCGCCGGCCCGCAGGTCGTCGAGCACGGCGCCGACCGTCGCGTCCATCCCGGCCTCGTCGGCGACGTGGGTGACGAGGCCCTGGTCGCGGGCCTCGGTGGCGGTGAAGACGCGGCCGGTGAGGAACCAGTCGGCGGCCGAGCGCGGGGTGAGGCGGTGGCGCAGCGGGATGGAGATGGTGGCGGCCGCGAGCCCGAGGCGGACCTCGGTGAGGGCGAAGCCCACGTCGTCGCGGCAGACCACGACGTCGGCGGAGGCGACGAGCCCTATGCCGCCGGCGCGCACCGGGCCGTCGAGCCGGGCGACGACCGGCACCGGCAGCGCGGCGATGCGGCGCTGGACGTCGACGATGGCGCGGGCCTGCTCGGTCATGTCGACGGTCGCCGCCTCCTTGAGGTCGGCGCCGGCGCAGAAGACGCGATGGCTCGAGCGCAGGAGGACGGCGTGGACCGACTCGTCCTGCGCGACCTCGGCCAGCCGGTCGCGCAGGTCGGCGAGCAGTCGGCGCGAGAGGGCGTTGCGGTTGGCCGGCGAGTCCAGGGTGAGGACCGCGACCCGGTCCTCGTCGTCACGGCGGACCAGGGGGGCGACGTCGGCATCCACGGGGCCGACCCTAGCCGCCGGACGCCGTGCCTCAGGGGGCGGTCGTCACCCGGAAGACGGGGAAGCCGGGGGCGGCCGCGGCGAGCTCGGCGTCGGTCGAGTCCTTCGAGAGGCCCTCGACGAAGCGGCCGACCTCCCAGCCCCAGCGCCGCAGGTAGACGCGCAGGACGGCGGGGCGCTCCTCGACCGGGACCTCGACCAGGTGCACCCGCTCGGTCCGGCGCCCGAGCCGCAGCTCAGCCTCGGGGTTCGCGCGCACGTTGCGCACCCACTCGGTGACGCCGCGCGGGGCGACGAGGTAGCGCTCGCCCTCCAGCGGCATGAGGTTGACCGGCGTGCTGCGGGGCAGGCCGGAGCGCCGGCCGGTGACGGTGAGGACGCGGGAGCCGAGCAGGCTGATGCCGCGGGCGGTCAGCCAGCGCACGGCGGCGTTGAAGGCGGCGTCCATCCGGGTGTCGGGGCGGACGTAACGGTCGGCGGAGGGGTGGTGGGCGGTCACGGTCATCGGCTCCTCAGGAAGTGAGAGCGGTGCTCTCGTTATGTGTGGAGTCTGCGCCCAGGTCCTGGGCGCTGTCAAGAGCAGTGCTCTCGTTCTTGTGGTTGGATGGTTCCGTGCCTCCCACCTCCCGCGCCGAGCGCCGTCGCGACCTCGAGACGCGCATCGTCGAGGTCGGCCGGCGGCACCTGGCGACGGAGGGCGCGGCGGGCCTCTCGCTGCGGGCAGTGACGCGCGAGCTGGGGATGGTCTCGTCGGCCGTGTACAGGTACGTGGCCAACCGGGACGAGCTGCTGACGCTCCTCGTCGTCGACGCCTACACCGAGCTGGCCGACGCCGTCGACGCGGCGGTCGCCGCGGCCGATAACCGCCCGTGGGACGAGCGGGTCGTCGTCGCCGGCGCGGCGTTCCGCGCGTGGGCGGTCGGCGACCCCTCGCGGTACGCGCTGCTCTACGGCAGCCCGGTGCCCGGGTACGAGGCGCCGGCCGAGCGGACCGTCGAGCCGGGGACACGCGTGACGTTCGCCCTGCTCCGGCTGCTCGCGGAGGGCGTCGAGGTGGGTGCGGTGTCGCCGGTCGGCGCGGTGCCGGTCGACGCGCCGCTGCTGGAGGCATCCGGCGGAACGGCCGGGCCGGATCGAGCGAGTGGGCTGGTTGCGGACCTGCGCCGGCTCTGCGACGAGACCGGTCTGCCGGGTGGCCCGGACGTCATGGGGCGCGCGCTGCTCCTCTGGGCGGTTCTCGTCGGCGGCACGAGCCTCGAGGTCTTCGGCCAGTACGGGCGCGACACCCTGACCGACCCCGGCGCCCTCCTCGAGCACCAGCTGCGCCTCACCCTCGCCCTCCTGCGCACCCCCGCCTGACGCCCCTCCCACCCCGGGTTCTTTCCGACTTCTTGCGAGTTGAGCCGCTCGACACGCCGCTCACAGGCGTGTCGAGCGGCGGAACTCGCAAGAAGTCGATGGGTGCTGGGGGTGAGGGCGCCCGGTCGGTCAGCCGTAGGTGTCGCGGGGGCCGCGGCCGTCCTGCACCCGGTGCCGGCCACGCGACCAGGTCGGCGCGCTCGGGCCGACGACGCGCAGCTCGGTGACCGTCCCCTCGCCGACCTCGTCGGTGAGCCGGGTCATCAGCGTGTTCTCGAGCAGCCGCAGCTGGGTGGCCCAGGCGGTCGAGTCGGCCCGGATGGTGAGGACGCCGTCGACGAAGTCCGTCGGCTGGCAGTGCGCCGAGATGTCGGGCCCGACGATGCCGGGCCAACGGCCGATGACCGAGCCGACGGCGACGTCGGCGCCCCAGCCCCGGTCGTTGACGAACCGGTCGATCTGGTCCGACAGCAGCTGCGGGTCTCGGCCCGAGCGCTTGCGGCCGCCGGGGACGTCCTTCGCGCGTCGGCGCGGCTTGAGACCCGGGCGCAGGCCCTTTGCGCGGGCGGCGGCGCGGGCGCGGGCCAGCGCCTCGGCCGCCGCGAGCCCCTCCTCGACCTCGGGCGCCCCGTCGGCGGCGAACCCGGAAGTGGTGTCGTCACCGTCCTCCACCGGGAGCTGCGGCGCCGGCGCACCGGACGGCGAGGCATCCGGTCCCTGGTCGGTGGGCTCTGCGCGAGAACCTGCCGCTTCCCCGGGGAACGGTTCCCGGGGAGAGCGCGGCCGTATCGGGTCACCCGATACGCGTGGGTCAGGAGGGGTCGGCACCGTCAGCCTCCGAGCCCTGGTCGTCCTCGGGTGCCGCTCGTTCCTCGTCGGTCTCGACACTGCCGAGCGTCACCCTGCGCGTCGCGCCGGCGAGCGAGGCCGGGACGTCGGCGGGGACCGCGGCCGTCACGAGCACCTGCTCGGCGTCGGCGACCATCGCGGCGAGTCGCTCGCGGCGGCCGGCGTCGAGCTCGGCGAAGACGTCGTCGAGGACGAGCACCGGGTCGTCGCCGAGGTCGGTGCGCAGCAGCTGGAAGGCCGCGAGCCGCAGCCCGAGCGCGAACGACCACGACTCCCCGTGGCTCGCGTACCCCTTGGCCGGCAGCTCCCCGAGGGTGAGGAGCACGTCGTCGCGGTGCGGCCCGACGAGGCAGACGCCCCGCTCGACCTCCTGGTCGCGCACCTCGGCCAGGCTCGCGACCACCTCCTCGTGCAGCTCGGCGACCTCGGGCACCTCACCGGAGGCGATGCGCCCCGCCGTCGCCTCGCGCAGCGAGGAGCGGTAGGCGACCCGGGCGTCCGACTGCCCGTTGCTCACCTCGTCGTAGGCCTTGGTCAGGTACGGCCCGAGGTCGCGCAGGAGGCGCAACCGCGCGTAGAGCAGCTGCGAGCCGACCCCGGCGAGCTGCTGGTCCCACACCGACAGGGTGTGCAGCGCGCTCGCCGCCTCCGACGCCGGGTCGAGCGCCTCGGCCCCCGGGCGCGGCCGCCGCCCGCGCGCCCGGCGCGAGAGGTAGGGCTGCGCGGACTTGAGGAGGGCCGAGCGCTGCTTGACGATGCGGTCGTACTCCTGGCGCACCCCGGCCCACCGCGGCTGGCGCGCGACGAGAAGGTCGTCGAGGAAGCGCCGGCGCTCGCCGGGGTCGCCCTTGACCAGTGCGAGGTCCTCCGGGGCGAAGAGCACCGTGCGCAGCGTGCCGAGCACCTCGCGCGGACGGACCGGCGAGCGGTTGAGCCGGGCCCGGTTGGCGCGCCCGGGCGTGATCTCGAGCTCGACCATGGTCTCGCGCCCGTCGCGCACCACCGCGCCGCGCACGACCGCCCGCTCGGCGCCGAACCGGACGAGCGGCGCGTCCGTCGCCACGCGGTGGCTGGAGAGCGAGGCGAGGTACCCGACGGCCTCGACGAGGTTGGTCTTGCCCTGCCCGTTGAGCCCGACGAGGGTCGTCACGCCCGGCCCGAGCGGGAGCTCGGCCCGCTCGTAGCTGCGGAAGTCCCCGAGGGAGAGGTGCCGGACGAACACTCCCCGAGACTAGTGCGCGGCCCGCCGCGGTATCAGGGGGCCGGTGCCGTGCCTCCTCCCGCCGAGCGCACCGGATGCCCCGGTGCCCGCACCCAGGAGGCCCGGATGACCCACCCCTCGCTCGGCAGCAGCCGCCGCACCCTCGTCGGGGCCCTCGGGCTCGGCACCCTCGGCACCCTCGGCCTCGCGACCGCGGCGCAGGCCGCCGCCCCGGCCGGGCTCGTCGTCCCGCCGGACGCCCTCGCCTCCGGCGGCTGCGACCTGTACCTCGTCGCGGACGGCATCACGGGCGACTCGCAGGCCGAGCGCTTCCCCGGCGCCGTCGAGCTGCTCGCCCTCGACTGGGGCGTCAAGGCCACGCGCACCACCACCGGCGCCGGCTCCTCCGCCGGCCGGCCGGTCGCCGGCGACGTGCGGCTCGCGGCGTTCTCGTCGTCGGCCTCGCCCCAGCTCCTCCGCCGGCTCGTGACCGGCCGGACGGTGCGCAGCGCCGTCGTCCACGTCGTGCGGGCCGGCGAGAGCCCGGTCGAGACGATGACCCTCGCCTTCACCGACGTCGTGCTCACCGGCTACGAGGTGATGTCGAGCGCCGGCCTGCCGGTCGACGTCGTGTCGTTCGCGATGGGCGGGGTCACCGAGACGTGGACGCCGCAGAACCCCGACGGCACGCCCGGCACGCCGGTGACCGTGAGCTGGGACCTGCGCTCCGGCCGGGTGGCCTGAGCCCGCGCCCGGCGGCGGCAGGCGTCAGAGGTCGGTGCGCTTGGCCGCCGACTTCTTCGCGGCGGCCTTGCGGGCGGTGCCCTTCGTCGTGGCCTTCTTGGCGTCCGCGGCGCGCTTGGCCCGCGAGCTCGAGCCGTCCTCGCCACCGCGCAGGGCCTCGCCCTCGGCGACGGTCATCACCTGGTGGCCGCCGAACTGGCCGCGCAGCGCCGCGACGGCCTGCATCGAGGGGGAGGTGTGCTGGCGCGAGGCGAACCGGGCGAAGAGCGAGGCCGAGATGACGGGCATCGGCACCCCGAGCTCGATGGCCTCCTCGACCGTCCAGCGACCCTCGCCGGAGTCGACCGTGTAGTCCGAGACGTCCTCGAGGCTCGGGTTGTCCTCGAGCGCGGCGACCATGAGGTCGAGCAGCCAGGAGCGGACGACCGTGCCGCGGCTCCAGGCCTTGAAGGCACCGGGGACGTTCTCGACGATGTCCTTCTTCTCGAGCAGCTCGTAGCCCTCGGCGTAGGCCTGCATGAGTCCGTACTCGATGCCGTTGTGGACCATCTTCGTGTAGTGCCCGGCGCCGACCTTGCCGGCGTGGACGAAGCCCTCGTCGCGCGGGCCCTCGGGGCGCAGCGCGTCGAAGACGGGCATCGCCTTCTTCACGTTGGCCGCGGTGCCGCCGACCATGAGGCCGTAGCCGTTCTCGAGGCCCCAGATGCCGCCGGAGACGCCGCAGTCGAGGTAGCCGATGCCCTGGGCCCTGAGCAGCTTCTCGTGGACGGCGTCGTCGGTGAACTTGCTGTTGCCGCCGTCGATGACGAGGTCGCCCTTGTCGAGGAGGTCGGCGAGCTTCTCGATCGTCTCGGTCGTCGGGGCGCCGTGGGGGACCATCACCCAGACGACGCGCGGGCCCTCGAGCTGCTTGACCATGTCGGCGAGCGAGCGGGCGTCCGAGACCTGACGGTTGCGGTCGTACCCGACGACCTCGTGGCCCGCGCGGCGCAGACGCTCGCGCATGTTGCCGCCCATCTTGCCGAGGCCGACCAGTCCGAGCTGCATCCGAAGGCTCCTTCGTCGAGGTGTCGCAGGTGTCCGTCCCGAAGGCTACGCCGCCCGCCACCGGCCCGGTGGGGGCGGCTGCGGGTCAGGACGCGAAGCGGACCGGCATGAGGACGTACCGGTACGAGGTGTCGGCCTCGCCGTCGGCGCTCTCCTGGCCGCTGAGCACGGCCGGGCGCGAGGCCTGCGTGAAGGAGATCCGCGACCAGTCGGTGCCGACGACGCCGAGGCCGTCGAGCAGGTACTGGGGGTTGAAGGCGATCTCGATGTCGGGGCCGGTCAGGGCGCACTCGACGGCCTCGGACGCCTGGGCGTCGTCACCGGTGCCGGCCTCGATGGCCACCTGGTCGCCCGAGAAGCGCAGGCGCACAGGGGTGTTGCGCTCGGCGACGAGCGCGACGCGCTTGACGGCCTCGACGAGCTCGGCGGTGCGGACGACCGCGTCGGTCTCGGAGCTCGTCGGGAAGATCGAGGAGACCTTGGGGTACTCACCGTCGAGCAGGCGCGTCGTCGTGCGGCGCCGGCCGGCCTCGAAGCCGGCGAGGCCGTCGCCGCCCGCGGTGGCGCCGAGAGCGACGTCGATGGAGCCGGCGGCGCCGAGGCTGCGCGCGGTATCGCTCAGGGTGCGGGCCGGGACGAGGACGACGTGGCTCGCGTCGGTCGCCGTCGGGTTCCAGGTCAGCTCGCGCATCGCGAGGCGGTAGCGGTCGGTGGCGAGCAGCGTCATCTTGTCGCCCTCGACCTCGACCCGGACGCCGGTGAGGATCGGGAGGGTGTCGCCGCGGTCGGCCGCGACCGACACCTGGGCCACGGCCTGGGTGAAGAGGTGGCCGTCGACCGACCCCGTGGGCTCGGGCGAGCTGGGGAGGGTCGGGTAGTCGTCGGCGGGCATCATCAGCAGGCTGAAGCGGGAGGCCCCGCACGTGACCTGGACCTTGCTGCCCTCGGCGACGACGTCGATCGGGCGGTCCGGCAGCTGGCGCGAGATGTCGGCGAGGAGGCGGCCGAGCACGAGGACGGTGCCGGCCTCGGAGACCTCGGCCGCGACGGTGACCCGGGCCGAGACCTCGTAGTCGAACGCCGAGAGGGTCAGGGTGCCGTCGTCGGAGGCCTCGAGGAGGATGCCGGCGAGCACCGGGACCGGCGGGCGCGCGGGCAGGCCACGGGCCACCCAGGTGACCGCCTCGGCGAGGACGTCGCGCTCGACGCGGAACTTCACGGCTACCACCCTTGTCCGGCGCGGACCAGCCGCCCCTGTCGTGCATCGGAGACCACACCGCACCGGCTCGGGACGCGCGACGGCGCCTCCCTCACGCGGGCGGGGTCCCTGACACTAGTGCACGTCCTCGGAGCGCACCATCCGCTCCGGACGGGTGCTCGACCCGATCATCGAGAGGTCGGGCCGGGGGTCGCCGTCCTCAGCACCTGGTCGGGGCGGACAGGGTGATTGAGGGATCTCGTCGTCGTGGTCGGAGGTGTGGATCCTGTGGACGGCGGGGCGTCGGCGCAGGTCATCCGTCCGGCGCGTGGTGTGGACGGACCGTGGACCAACCGTGGAGAAGATCAACCGTCGTGTTGACGACGAGATCGCGTCCACAGGGCGTCCACGGAGGCGTCATCCGTCGTCCACGGAGGTGAGGCCGTCGTCCACAGTCGTCCACAGGCCTTGTGGACAAACCGTGGCGTGCGGGGCGTGCGGGCGGGGATGGGGCCGAGTTGTCCACAGGCTTGTACCCAGCGGTGGATGACGGAGGGCCGGGTCGGGCGAACAGGGGGTGAACGACGGGTTCCGCGGCGCGCTGCGGGTCAGCGTCCTGCCAGCCTTGGACGAAGGTTGTACACCGGTTGTGCACAACCTGTGGAGAACCCTGCGGACGACCGGGGGACGAGGTGTGGACCGGGTGGGGACGGCCGACCGGCTCCCGATGACCGCCGGCGGACAGCGATAAGCCCGCACGTGCGGGGTTGGGGAGGTCGGGAGTGGTTCCGGACAGCGATAAGCCCGCACGTGCGGGGTTGGGCAGGTCGGGACCGGAATCTGACAGCGATAAGCCCGCACGTGCGGGGTTGGGCAGGTCGGGAGTGGTTCCGGACAGCGATAAGCCCGCACGTGCGGGGTCACCAGGGCGCGACGGAGCGACCGGGCCCCGGAGGCGTCGGAGAGGCCCGAGGCCGGGCGTCAGCGGGACTGCTGCTTGATCCGGTTGGTCAGCTCGGTGACCTGGTTGTAGATGGCGCGGCGCTCGGCCATCAGCTGGCGGATCTTCTTCTCGGCGTGCATGACCGTCGTGTGGTCGCGGCCGCCGAACTGCTGCCCGATCTTCGGCAGCGACATCTCGGTCAGCTCGCGGCACAGGTACATCGCGATCTGCCGGGCCGTCACGAGCACGCGCGAACGCGACTGGCCCTGGAGGTCCTCGATCGTCAGCCCGAAGTACGCCGCGGTCTGGGCGATGATCGTCGCCGGCGTGACCTGGCTCGTCGAGTCGTCGGGGATGAGGTCGCGCAGGACGATCTCGGCGAGGCTCATGTCGACCGGCTGGCGGTTGAGGCTCGCGAAGGCCGTGACGCGGATCAGCGCGCCCTCGAGCTCGCGGATGTTCGTCGAGATCCGTGAGGCGATGAACTCGTGCACGTCCTCGGGCACCGACAGGCGCTCCTGGATGGCCTTCTTGCGCAGGATGGCGATGCGCGTCTCGAGGTCGGGCGGCTGCACGTCGGTGAGCAGGCCCATCTCGAAGCGGCTGCGCATCCGCGCCTCGAAGCCGGTGAGCAGCTTCGGCGGCACGTCGCTGGTGATGACGACCTGCTTGCCGGCGTTGTGCAGGGTGTTGAACGTGTGGAAGAACTCCTCCTGCGTCTGCACCTTGCCCTGGAGGAACTGGATGTCGTCGATGAGCAGCACGTCGACGTCGCGGTAGCGGCGCTGGAAGTTGGCCGCCTTGTCGTCGCGGATGCTGTTGATGAAGTCGTTCGTGAACTCCTCCGAGTTCACGTACCGCACCTTGACGTGCGGGAAGAGGTTGCGGGCGTAGTGCCCGATGGCGTGCAGCAGGTGGGTCTTGCCCAGCCCCGAGTCGCCGTAGACGAAGAGCGGGTTGTACGCCTTGGCCGGCGCCTCGGCGACCGCGACGGCCGCGGCGTGCGCGAACCGGTTGCTCGCGCCGATGACGAAGGTGTCGAAGGTGTACTTGGGGTTCAGGCGCGTCAGCTCGATCTGCTCCGGCACCTGCGCGCCCGGCCGCGGCCGGCGCATCCCGGGGACAGCGACGAGGTCGGGGCCGGCGCCGTCGTGGTCGGCGTGGGCCGTGGCCAGGCCGGCGGAGTGGTCGGTGCCGTCGCCGTCGTCGTCGAGCTCGAGGTCGTCGATCTGCTGGCGGCGGTCCGCGGCCCGCGCCTCGTGCCCGTCGTCGCCGACGCCGGTGGATGTCGGTTCGCCGACCTCGCCGAGGGTCGGGTCGACGGTCACCGCGAGGCGGACGTCGCGCCCGAGGCGCTCGCCGAGGCTCTGCGTGACCCGCTCGCGCAGCCGGGTCTCGACGATGTCCTTCGTGAAGTCGTTCGGGACGGCGATGAGGGCGGTGTCGTCGAGCAGGCCGACGAGGCGGGCGAGGGAGAGAAAGGCGCGCTGCTGGACCGGGATCCCGTCCTCGTCGAGCGCCTCCAGCGTGGCCTGCCACACCTGGGTCATCGTCGCGTCCGGCACGTGGTTCCCGTCCTTCCGATGCCCTGGTGGTGGTCGCCGCGCCGGTCGGCACTGCGAGGGAGGGATGGTCGTCCACACGATTGTCCACAGCCTGTGGGGACATCATGGTGCGGTCGACGCCGCCGGAGTCGTCCTCCGCGTGTGTCGTGCCGCGCCCGCCCGATGCTCCGTGCGATGGTAGAGCGTGGTGCGGGTCCGGCGGTACCCGGCCGTGGGTTTGGTCGGTGAGCGGCGCCTCGGGTACCTTGGGGGGGCCTGTTCCGGCCGTTTTCGCATGCCCGCGAACGCTGCTCCCCAGCACGTCGTGGGTCTCCGACTGCGGCCGACCAGGCCGTCTTCCCAGCCCCCGGGCCGTCCGGCCCGACACCGCGAAAGAGATACATCGTGAGCAAGCGGACCTTCCAGCCGAACAACCGCCGTCGCGCCAAGACGCACGGCTTCCGTCTGCGGATGCGCACCCGTGCGGGTCGCGCCATCCTCGCCGCCCGGCGTCGCAAGGGTCGCTCCGAGCTCTCGGCCTGAGGCCGACCGGTGCTGCCGGCGCCGAACCGTCTGCGTGAGCGGGCGGACTTCGCGTCGGCGGTCCGCGGCCGGGGGACCACCCGGGCCGGCTCGAGGCTGATCGTGGTGCACGCCACCCGGACCGACGCGCGCGCGGGATGCCCGCCGCGGGTCGGTTTCGTCGTGTCACGGGCCGTCGGCAACGCGGTGGTGCGCAACCGCACCAAGCGGCGCCTGCGCCACCTCGTCGCGGCCCGCCTCGCGGGGGTGCCGGCCGGCGTCGACCTCGTCGTCCGGGCCAACCCCGCCGCCGCCGGGGCCTCCTCCGCGGAACTGGGGGGTGCGCTCGACACGTTGGTGCACAAGGTGGTCGGTCGGGTCGGAGGTGCCTCGTGAGCGTCGGACGCCTCCTCGCCACGCCCCTGGTCTGGATGATCCGCGGCTACCAGCGGTTCATCAGCCCGCTGCGTCCGCCGACCTGCCGGTACTACCCCTCGTGCTCGGAGTACGCCGTGACCGCGCTCCAGCGGTTCGGCCCGCTGCGCGGGTCGTGGATGGCCGTGCGCCGGATCGGTCGCTGCCACCCGTGGACCCCGGGCGGGGTCGACCACGTGCCGGACCGCGACCCGGTGACGGGCCGTCCGGTGGCCGGCACGACCGGACCCAAGCCGTACCGACCGAGCACGGGCCCGGCGAGCCCGTCGCACCCCTGACCCCCGTCACGACCGTGACCCCACACGCCGGCTGAGGCCGGCCCAGCGAAGGACATCATGGGCGACCTGTTCAACAGCATCCTGGCCCCGATCGAGTGGCTCGTGGCCTGGATCATGTACGGCTTCCACGAGGCCCTCACGGCGATCGGGCTGCCCGCGGCCTCCGGCTGGACGTGGGCCCTGTCGATCGTCGGGCTCGTGCTCGTCATGCGCGCCGCGATGATCCCGCTGTTCGTCAAGCAGATCAAGGCATCGCGCAAGATGCAGCTCATCCAGCCCGAGCTGCAGAAGATCCAGAAGAAGTACAAGGGCAAGTCCGACCCGGAGTCCCGCCAGGCGATGACCCAGGAGACGATGGAGCTGTACAAGAAGGAGGGGACCAACCCCTTCAGCTCGTGCCTCCCGATCCTCGTCCAGTCGCCGTTCTTCTTCGGTCTCTTCCGCGTCCTCAACGGCCTCGACGAGCTGGCCGCCGGTACCGGCAGCGCCGCCAGCATCGGCCCGATCACCAAGGACGTCGCCGCCCAGGCCGAGAAGGCGTCCATCTTCGGCGCCCAGCTGTCCGACACCTTCCTCGGGGCGAACAACCTGTCGACGCAGATCGTCACCGTCGTCCTCATCATCCTCATGTCGGCGACGACGTTCCTCACCCAGCGCCAGCTGATGACGAAGAACATGCCGCAGTCCGCGCTGGACAGCCCGTTCGCGAAGCAGCAGAAGATGCTGCTCTACATCTTCCCGATCATCTTCGCCGTCTCCGGCATCAACTTCCCGATCGGTGTCCTCGTCTACTGGTTCACGACCAACGTCTGGTCGATGACCCAGCAGTTCTACGTGATCCGCCGGATGCCGGCGCCCGGCTCGGCCGCCGAGCGGGCGTACCACGCGCGGCTCGCGCGCAAGGGCAAGCCGGTCCCCGGCGCCCCGGCGGTGGCCGCCGAGGCCGAGGTCGAGGACCAGACGACGATCGGTCAGCGGGTCCAGCCAAAGTCCAAGAAGCGGTCCAAGGGCAAGAAGTGAGCACCGCGTCGGGCACCTCGGTGCCGCCGACGCCCCACAGCACCGGTACGACGTCCCACACGGAGGGCACACACATGAGCGAGAACACGACCGAGGGCACCGCCCCCACCGCCGACGAGAGCACGCCCCTGGCGGCGGAGCTCGGCGCCGCCGAGACCGCCGGCGCGGTGACGCCGGGTGAGGCCACGACGGACACCCCCGGGGGTGTCCAGCAGGAGACCTCCGCGGGCGCCGCGGCGGATGACGCCGAGGACGCCGACGCAGACGCCGACGCCGATGAGGCGGGCGAGGGGACTGCGGCCCCGGCGGCCGGCCAGCGCCGCCCGGCGCGACGTCAGCAGCTCGAGCGCGAGGGCGAGGTCGCGGCCGACTTCCTCGAGACCCTGCTCGACATCTGCGACCTCGACGGTGACCTCGACGTCGACATCGACGGCGACCGCGCCGCGGTGGCCATTGTCGACAGCGAGGAGGGCCGCGTGCCGCGCCGTCTCGTCGGCCAGGACGGGCAGGTGCTCGAGGCCCTCCAGGAGCTGACCCGCCTCGCCGTCCAGTCCGAGACCGGTGAGCGCAGCCGCCTCATGCTCGACGTCGCCGGTCACCGCGCCGGGCGCCGCGCGGAGCTCGTCCGCATCGCGAAGGAGGCCATCGCGACGGTCCAGAGCTCCGGGGAGTCCGCCTCCCTCGAGCCGATGTCGGCCTTCGAGCGCAAGGTCGTCCACGACGAGGTGCTCAGCGCCGGGTTGCACAGCGAGTCCGAGGGCAGCGAGCCCCGCCGCTACGTCGTCATCACGGCGTCCTGACCGACGAGGACCCCACCATGGAGCAGGACGAGCGTCCTCTCACGCCACCGGCCGCACCCACGGGTGCGGCCGCGGTGTTCGGTGACCGGGTCGCCCTCGCCGAGCGGTTCACCGCGATCCTCGCCGACACGGGGGTCAGCCACGGGCTGATCGGTCCGCGCGAGGTGCCGCGGCTCTGGGAGCGGCACGTGCTCAACTGCGCCGTCATCGAGGACGCGTTCCCGCACGGGGCGTCACTCGTCGACGTCGGCTCCGGCGCTGGCCTTCCCGGCGTCACACTCGCGGTGGCGCGTCCTGACCTCGACGTCCACCTCGTCGAGCCGATGCTGCGGCGCACCACCTGGCTCGCCGGGGTCGTCGAGGAGCTCGGGCTGGAGAACGTCACCGTCCACCGAGGGCGTGCGGAGGAGCTGGCCGGCTCCGTCTCGGCGCCGTGGGTGACGGCGCGGGCGGTCGCACGCCTCGACAAGCTCGCGCGGTGGTGCGTGCCGTTGCTGGCGGACGGCGGGACACTCGTCGCGATGAAGGGGCGCAGCGCCGGCGAGGAGCTGGAGGAGGACCGCCGCGCCCTGCAACGCCTGGGACTGGAGTCGGCACGCGTGAGCGAGCACGGGGGTGCCGTGTTCGACGAGCCGGTGCTCACCGTCGACCTGCAGTTCCGGCCGAGGCCCGTGAAGACGGCGCGACCCACGGCCGCGTCCCGTCGTCGGAACGCCAAGCGCCCCCGCGCCTGACCGAGAGGCGCGCCCCCGCGTGCCCGTGTCGCTCGGCTGCGGTGTTTCACGTGAAACCTCTATACCCTGCAGCGGTGGGCGACGCGCGACTCGACGCCACTGATCGGTCGGCACCACGGCGCAGCCGGACCTGCACCGGTCCGAGCCCGCAGAGCTGAGCCACCCGCCGTCCCGCGGACGCGACGTCGACTCCCGGGCGTCGACGTCCTCCGTGAACCTCGATGGCGACAGGAGTCTGCGGCCGGCAAGAGGACCGCGGCCGGACAGGGTGACACCTCACGTCGCGGGAGATGGGGTTCGACCGCCGACATCAGGGACTGCATCCGGCGTCGCCGCGGCCGAGGGATTCGCCTGGAGCAGGGGACCCTCATCGTGGCGGGTGCGCACGTCAGGGGCGAGGATCCGTCGGGTCGCTCACCATCGACGGCGTGTGTCACCCAGCCGAACGGGGCGGGGCTACGTGCGCCCACCCACACCGGGCCCACTCTGTTTCACGTGAAACTCGACGGACATGTTCAGCCGCATCGCGATGCCGGTGGCCGCGGCGGCCCACCACGGAGTGGTCGAGCGGTTCTCAGGATGGGCGCCTGGCCACCGCGCGGTGGCTTGTCGGGGAGTCACCGACCCGGTGCGTTGGCGGCTCGTCGATGGACGATGGCGCGTGGTCGGCCCGAGGGGTCCGAGGGCGACGCACACGCACGACATCCCAGTCACCGCACCTCTGTCGGGGGTCACGGTGTTTCACGTGAAACGAAGGAGACGGAGCGATTCGACCGATCGTATGACTAAGGCCTCGCCAGCCGCGCCTTGGGTGCGGACGGCCTCGCAGCATTGGCCGGACCCCGCGTCAGGTACGGGCTGTCCCCCGGACAGCAGCTGCACAGGGACACGCGTGTGGTTTCACGTGAAACGGCGCGGGGCGTCGGTCGTCGCCAGGGATGGTCGGCGGACTGGCATGACCGGCGCGGGTGGCGCGGAGGCGCAGCAGGTTGGGCGGCGCCTCGTTGATGGGGTGGGTGAGGCCCGCAGTACGACGTCGGTGGTTTCACGTGAAACACAGCGTGGCCGCGGCAATAGCCAGTGCCGTGGTTCTGGGCTCACCGGTCAAAGCACACGCCGGCGACGCGGATCACGGGGTGCGCTCGTCAGAACGGGCCGTCCACGCGGGGTGCGCCGACCCAGCGTCGGAATCCCACCGGCCGGCCGGCAGTCTTGATCCTGTCCACAAGTTATCCACCGATGTCGACGACGGTCGTCCGGATGGGCTCCGAGCACTATGCCGCGTCACGACAGGCTTTTCGGAGTGGTCGGACACCCCTTCACGCACTGAATGGGGTGGTTCTCCACCGTGTTGTCCACAGCCCCCGCTCGCTTTGGCGTGTCGACCCCGAGTGGGGTTGGATGGGGGCTGATCATGTCGCAGGAGGTACCGGTGAGCTCTGTGCTCAACCCCACGGACGCATCCCGCGTCGTCGACGGACTGGGCTTCCCCCTCGGGGACCTCGCCTCGTCCGTCGGCGTCGGGTGGCCCGCCGTTTCACGTGAAACGGCGTTGCCGCCGCAGGAGCAGCCGCCCAGTCCTACGGACCCCGCCGAACCGACCGCCCCGGTCGTCGACGCGGAGCCCGCCAGCCCCGACCACGAGGAGCGAGCCGCCATCGCCGCATCCATCCCGGACGCCGACGGAAACACGCCGCTCGCCCAGGCCGTCGCCGCGGACGAGCGCAAGCGGGTCACTCTCAGTGGCCGCCCCGTCCCGCGCCCGGCGCAGACCCGGGTCCTGACCGTCGCCAACCAGAAGGGTGGCGTGGGCAAGACGACGACGACCGTCAACATCGCTGCCGCCCTCGCGCAGGCCGGGAGCACCGTGCTCGTCATCGACCTGGACCCGCAGGGCAACGCGAGCACGGCGCTCGGGATCGACCACCACTCGGAGGTCCCGAGCATCTACGACGTGCTCGTCGACGGCGCCCCGATCAGCGGGGTCGTGCAGCACTGCCCGGACATCGAGGGGCTCACCTGCGCGCCGGCGACGATCGACCTCGCGGGCGCCGAGATCGAGCTCGTCTCGCTCGTGGCGCGCGAGACGCGCCTGCAGAAGGCCGTCGCCGCCTACGTCGAGGAGCGCGAGGCCGCAGGGGACCGCCTCGACTACGTGCTCGTCGACTGCCCGCCGAGCCTGGGCCTGCTGACGGTCAACGCCTTCGTGGCGGCCAACGAGGTGTTCATCCCGATCCAGTGCGAGTACTACGCACTCGAGGGGCTGAGCCAGCTGCTCAAGAACATCGAGCTGATCCGCAACCACCTCAACCCGGCTCTCCACGTGTCGACGATCCTCCTGACGATGTACGACGGGCGGACCCGGCTGTCGGCGCAGGTCGCCGACGAGGTGCGCGCCCACTTCGGCGAACAGACCCTGCGCGCCACCGTGCCGCGGTCGGTCCGGATCAGCGAGGCGCCGAGCCACGGCCAGACCGTCATCACCTACGACCCCAACAGCAGCGGTGCGCTGTCCTACCTCGAGGCGGCCGTGGAGCTCGCCGAGCGCGGCGCCCCCGCCCCGACGACGGAGGAATCCGCATGAGCGAGAAGCGTCGCGCCCTCGGGCGAGGTCTGGGCGCCCTCATCCCCGCGCAGCCGGCCACCGACCGCCCGGTCGACGTGTTCTTCAAGGACCGCGACGGTGGCGTGACCACCGCCGAACGTCCGGAGGCGACGGACCCGTCGCCGACGCCGCCCACCCCGGACGACGCGGCGGCCCCCGCCGCCGAGACCGACGGCCTGGCCCCCGTCCCCGGTGCGCGCTTCGCGGAGATCCCGCTCGACGCCATCCGCCCCAACCCCCGGCAGCCGCGCACCGTGTTCGACGAGGACGAGCTCGCCGAGCTGGTCCACTCGATCAGTGAGATCGGCGTCCTCCAGCCCGTCGTCGTCCGCCCCGTCCCGGACGCCGGGCCCGATGACGACATCCGCTTCGAGCTCATCATGGGTGAGCGGCGCTGGCGCGCCTCGCGCGAGGCCGGCAAGGACGTCGTCCCGGCCATCGTGCGCAGCACCGACGAGGACGACCTCCTGCGCGACGCGCTCCTGGAGAACCTCCACCGCAGCCAGCTCAACGCGCTCGAGGAGGCGGCCGCCTACCAGCAGCTGCTCGACGACTTCGGCTGCACGCAGGAGGAGCTCGCCACCCGCATCGGCCGCTCGCGCCCGCAGATCAGCAACACGCTCCGCCTCCTGCGCCTGCCCCCGCTCGTCGCCCGTCGGGTGGCGGCCGGGGTGCTGAGCGCCGGCCACGCCCGGGCCCTGCTCGGCCTCCCCGACGCCGCCGCCATGGAGCGCCTCGCCCAGCGCATCGTCGCCGAGGGCCTGTCGGTCCGCACGGTCGAGGAGCTCGTCGCGCTCGGCGAGGGGGAGGCCCCGACCCGGCGCAGCGCGCCTCGGGCCGGCTCCCGGCGTCCGCAGCTCGACGACCTGGCCGCCGACCTCTCCGACCGCCTCGACACCCGCGTTCGTATCGCGCTCGGCCAGAAGAAGGGCCGGCTGACCGTCGAGTTCGCGTCGGTCGACGACCTCAACCGCATCCTCGAGCTGATGCGTCTGCGCGGTGAGATCCCGGCCTGAGCCCAGCGAATCGGGTTCTGCCAGAACCCTGCTCAGAATGACGGAGCGGCCCCGGACCTGATGGTCCGGGGCCGCTCCGTGGGTGTGGACGCGTCAGCCGAGGAACTGCTCCAGCTCGCGGAGCAGGACGGGCTTCGGGCGGGCGCCGATGATCGTCTTGACGATCTCGCCACCCTGGTACACGTGCATCGTCGGGATGCTCGTGATGCCGAGCTGGCCCGTGATGCCGGGGTTCTCGTCGGTGTTGAGCTTGACGACGGCGACCTTGTCGCCGTGGTCGCGCGCGATCTCCTCGAGGACCGGGGCGACGGCGCGGCACGGCCCGCACCACTCGGCCCAGAAGTCGACGAGGACGGGCTTGTCGCTCTTGAGGACGTCGGCCTCGAAGGTGGCGTCGGTGGTGCTGCTCACGGCTCCCATGGGAGTTCCTTCCGGGTGGTGCGGGTGGGGTCTGCGGGACGAGGTGGTGACTCGAGGGTGCCGGTCGGGTCCGACACCCGTGTGTCAGTGGGCGAGGAAGCGCTCGGCGTCGAGGGCGGCGGCGCAGCCGGAGCCCGCGGCGGTGATGGCCTGGCGGTAGGTGTGGTCGACGAGGTCGCCGCAGGCGAAGACGCCGGGGACGTTGGTCTTGGAGGTGCGGCCCTCGGTGAGGACGTAGCCCTCGGTGTCGAGGTCGACGAGACCCTTGACGAGCTCGTTGCGCGGGTCGTGACCGATGGCGACGAACAGGCCCGTGACGGGCAGCTCGCGCGTGTCGCCGGTGACGGTGTCGCGCAGGGTGATCGCGCTGACCTTGTCCTCGCCGTGAATGGCGTCGACCGCGCTGTTCCACGCGAAGTGGATCTTCTCGTTGGCGGTCGCGCGCTCGGCCATGATGCGGCTGGCGCGCAGCTCGTCGCGGCGGACGACGACGGTGACCGAGCGGGCGAACTTCGTGAGGAAGGTGGCCTCCTCCATCGCCGAGTCGCCACCGCCGACGACGGCGATGTCCTGGTCGCGGAAGAAGAACCCGTCGCAGGTGGCGCACCACGAGACGCCGTGGCCGGAGAGGCGCTTCTCGTCGGGCAGCCCGAGCTCGCGGTAGGCCGAGCCCATCGCGAGGATGACGGCCTTCGCGCGGTACTCGTTGCCCATGCCGTCGCGGACGAGCTTGACGTCACCCTCGAGCTCGACGTGCTCGACGTCGTCGGTGATGATCTCGGCCCCGAAGCGCTCGGCCTGGGCGCGCATGTTCTCCATGAGGTCCGGGCCCATGATGCCGTCGCGGAAGCCGGGGAAGTTCTCGACCTCGGTCGTGTTCATCAGCGCGCCGCCGGCGGTGACCGAGCCCTCGATGACGAGCGGCTGGAGGTTGGCGCGGGCCGCGTACACGGCGGCGGTCCAGCCGGCCGGGCCGGAGCCGATAATGATGACGTTGCGGACGTCGGAGGTCACGGGACACATCCCCTTGTGGTGCGAGCGGGTGGACACCGCAACATGCGGTGCGATTCGTTGAACCGATCCTAGGGCCGCGCTGTTCCCGACACGCCCGCGCCCCGCCGGTCGGCAGCGGGCGGGGCGTCAGTCCACGACGACGGGGCCGCTCACGACGTGCGCGGCGGAGCGGGTGCAGTCGCGCTGGACCGCCCACACCGTCCGTCGGCCGGACTCGGCCGTCGCGACGAGGACCGCCGCGGGGGCGCCGTCGACGGTGGCCAGGTCGACGACGACGGTGTCGGCGTCGGGGACGTCGAGGCCCTCGGCGCAGGCCCGTGCCCCGGCCGCGGTGGCGAGCACCCCGAGCGTCGAGGCCGCACCTCCGCCGTCCTGGGCCTCGACCTGCGCCTTGCCGGTGGGTGAGCCCGACGGCCCGGCGGAGGTGTCGCGGCCCGTGCGGTCCCACGGGAGGCCGCGGACGACCTGGGACGGCAGGGCCGCGGTGGAGTAGGAGCGACCGCTCTCGAGGACGACGACCCCGAGGGTGTCGTCCTCGGCGAGGAGGTCCACGCCGCCCGCGGGGGCCTGCTGGGGATCGGCCTCCGCACCGGCGCTGTCGGAGGAGCCCCCGGCCAGGCCGAGGCTCGCGCTGACGCCACCGTCGTTCATCGTCTGCAGGACCACCCCGCCGAGGCCGAGGACGGCGACGGCCGACGCCGCGACGGCGACGAGCTGCCAGCGGCGCCGCCGGCGCAGCGGGACGACGACGTCGGTGGGCACCGGGGTGCGACGGCCCGGCCGGTCCGCACCGGGTGCCTCGAGCGCCCGGGCCTCGGCGGCGAGGGCGGCCTCGATCCGGGCCACGAGGTCGGCGGGCATCGGCCCGGGGTCGGGCAGGGAACCGAGGAGCGCACGCATCCCCGTGGGGTCGTGCTCGACCGGGTCGGTCTCGTCGTGGGGGTGGCTCACGAGCTCCTCCGGTCGATGGCGTGCGGGACGCGGCGCGTGGGGCGGGGGGACGGCGCGCAGGATGCGGGCCAGGGTTGTGACGTCACGTGGCCCCCTGCGGTTCCGTCGTGCCCGCACTTCCCGAGGACGGGCGCAACATCGCGGCCAGCGCCTCGCGGCCCCGGAAGCAGCGGGACTTGACGGTGCCCTCGGCGACACCGAGGACCACGGCGGCCTCCGCCACCGGCATCCCGTGCATGTCGACGAGGACGAGCGCACTGCGCTGCCCCTCGGGCAGCCGGGCGAGGGCCTCGCGGACGACGAGGGCGGTCTCGGTGGAGGCGTGGTGGTCGTGGCGGTCCGGGAGGTCGAGCTCGCCCAGGTCCCCGGCGCGCCGCACGGCCACCTTCTCGCGCCGCAGCCGGTCGAGGCAGGCGTTGACGACGATGCGGTGCAACCAGGTCGTCACGGCGGCGTCACCCCGGTACGCGTCGGCGCGGCGGAAGGCGGAGATGAACGCCTCCTGCACCGCGTCCGCGGCGAGCTCGCGCTGCCCCGTGGTGCGCAGGGCGACGGCGTACATCCGGTCGCGGTGCCGACGGAACAGCTCGCCGAACGCCTCACCGTCCCCGGCGACGTGCCGCGCGAGCAGCGTGGCGTCGTCGAGGTCGGCCGTCTCCGGCGTGCTCACGTCCGGACCCTCACCCGGTGACGACGACCTCGTCGAGCCAGGCCCGACGCTTGCCGTCGGCGTCCGGGTGGAGGCCGGTGTACCAGACGACGATGTACTGCCCGTTGACCTTCTCGGGCACGGGGAACTCGAGCGTCCCCTTCGCGTTCGTCTTCTCGCCGATCTTCGTCGCGCCGTCGAGCGAGGCGTCCGGGCCGACCCACACCTCGAAGTCGACGGACTCCGGGATGACGAGCTCGACGTTCTGCGGCTTCTTGTTGGGTCCGAGGTCGACGACGAGCCCGAGGCCCTTCTTGAGGCCGCCGAAGGCGTCGGTGCGGTAGTTCTCGGAGTTCCAGCCGGTCGAGGTGTCGCCGTCGTAGGTCTTCGGCGTGAGGTTGTCGTTCTCGGCGCCGTCGCCCTCCGGGTCGTACGCCTGCACCTTGAGGATGGCGAGCGGCTCCGGCCGGCCGCTGTCCTCGGTGTCGCCCTCGTCGGTGCTCGCGCTCGCCGACGGGCTGCGCGAGGCCCCACCCGTGGGGCTCGTGGCGATCGGCCCGTCGAGCCCGAGGTCGGTGTTCGCGCCGATCCGCCGGATGCCGGCGATCCCGATGACGAGGGCGACGACGAGGAAGGTGATGATGATGCCGATGGCCAGCTTGGACTGGTCCCGGGTCAGCGGCTCGGCGGGAACCAGCGGGGCGAGGAGGTCGTCCTCGTCGTCGGTGTCGCGACGGGTGTCGGGCGAGAGCTCGGTGACCTTGTCGACGGCGCGGCGGGCGAAGGAGGACACGCTGGTGCCGACGGACGCCATCGCGGCGGTCACGGCGGCGCCGGAGGCGGACGCACGGGCGGGGGCGTCGGGGTCGTCTGGGCCGTCGGGGTCGTCCGGGCGCTCGTCGTCGGACGGGACGGGGGCGACGTCGGTGGCGTCGGACGTCGGGGTCTCGTCGGTGGCCCACGCGGGCGGGGTCGGCCGCTCGACGACCCGGGTCACCTCGGTGTCGTCCTCCGGGGCGGCGTCGAGCTCGTCCGCGGGCTCGTCCGCGGGCTCGGTGTCGCCGGCCTCGGCCGCCGGGGTGACGGCCGGGTGCTCGCGCGTCGGGGTGTCGTCGTCCGGGAGGCCGCCCGCGACAGCGGCAGCGGCGGCACCGGCCGCGGCGGGCACGACCGGTAGCCGGGCCGTGTCGTCGTCGCGGCGGACGTCGTCCGCGGGGAGCGGCGTCCCGTCGTCGACCTCGTCGTCGGTGTCGACCGGCTCCGGGCCCGTCGGCTCCGGCGCGAGGACCGGACGGACGGGCTGCACGGGGCGCCCGACGACCTGCCGGGAGGGCCACGGGGCGACCTGCGTGGCGTAGTCACCGGGGGAGGTCGGTCCCTGGTCGTCGGAGAGGGTGAGGCGGCAGATGGCGTCGAGGTCGCGCGGCACGCCCGCGGCGATCTCGGAGGGTGCGGCGACGCCGCCGGGCACCCGGGGGGCGGCCGAGAGGCCGGCCGCGCCGGCCCCGAGCGGCCAGAGCCCGGTCAGCCCGGCGTAGGCGAGGGCGACGACCCCGACGGCGTCACGGCGGGCGGCGTCGTCCGGCTCCAGGCCGTCCTCGCCGGCCCGCACGGCGGCGACCTCGAGCCCCCGCAGGCGGACCTCGCCATCGGAGGTTCGCAGGACGTCGTCGGGGGTGAGGTCGAGGTGGTGCATCCCGCGCCCGCGTGCGGACTCGAGGGCGGCGGCGACCTCACCGGTGATCCGGCGGACCTCGTCACCGGGGACCCCGCCGTCGGCGACGAGCTCGGCGAGGGTACGGGCGTCGGGGAGCTCCTCCTCGACGAGCCAGGCGACCTCGTCGTCGCGCCCGACGTCGAGCACGCGCAGGAGCACGGGGTGGGTCACCGACCCGGCCCGCCGGGCGGCGTCGAGGAAGGCGGCGGCGCGGTGGTCGTCGGCCGCGACGACGAGGACGGACACCCGTCGGCCGAGGGTGGTGTCGTCGGCGAGCCAGCGCTCGGTGCCGCGCTCCTGCGCCACCCGCCGGTTGGCCGTGTACCTGCCCCCGAGCACGGTGCCGGGTCCCACACCCTTCACCGCGGGCTCCTTCCGTCGTCGGTCACGGCGGCCCGCCGCGGCGTGCGGCGGGTCCGTCCATCGTAGGGGGTCGGCTCAGCGACGGCGCAGGCCCCGCAACCGTCGGGCGACCGGGTCGAGCAGGCGCCCGACCTCCTCGACCCCGAGCGCGTGCGCGACACCCCACGTGACGGCGAGCTCGACGACGCCGGCGACGCCGAGGACGAGCGCCCCGAGGAGGAACGTCGACAGCCCCCGCTCGGTGCCGAAGTCCGGGAAGAGCGCGCGGATGGCCAGGCCGAGCAGCACGGCGGTGACGACCGCGGGGACGCCGACCCGGACGTAGACGCGCGCGGCGCCGCGCAGGCCGACGCGCCCGTGCTGGCGGCGCAGGACGAGCCACCCGACGACCGCGCCGACGACGTAGGCCGAGGTCTGGCCCAGGGCGAGCACGGTGGCGGTCCGCTGCGGCGGCAGCGTGGAGGCGAACCAGGCGACGGCCATCGAGATGCCGGTGACGACGCACTGCGTCCGGAAGGACCAGAAGGTCTGCTGCTGCGCGTAGAAGACACGGTCGTTGAGGTAGACCCAGCCGAGCGGCAGGATCCCGCCGAAGAGGCCGACGAGCACCGCCGCGATGGCCTGCGTGTCGGAGAGCGGGTTGCGGAAGAACAGGGTGGCGGTGACCACGGGGACGGTCGTCAGCACGAGGGCGACGACCGGCAGCAGCAGCGGCGCCGGCATCCGCAGGCCCTGCTCGTGGTGGCGCATGACCGTCTCGTGGTCGCCGCGGCTCGCGGCCTCCGACAGCTGCGTGTACAGCGCGGTGACGAGCGAGACGGTGACGATGCCGTGCGGCAGCATCATGAGCAGCTGCGCCGGGCTGAACGCCGCGATGCCGGCCGCGGGGAGCCCGAGCTCCTTGCCCTTGTCAGCGGCGTCGGTGAGGACTTGGGTCGTGACCCAGAACCCGAGCTGGACGACGACGATCGAGGCGAAGCTCCACTTCGCGACGTCCGAGACGCCCGCGAAGCCGTGGCCCCTGAACCCCCAGCGGGGCCGGTAGCGGAAGCCCATCCGCCGCAGCGGCGGCACGAGGGCGGCGGCCTGCAGGGCGATGGAGAGGGTCGAGGTGCCGGCGAGGATCGCGATCATCTGGGGTGTCCAGGCACCCGGCTCCGCGCGCACCGGCAGTCCGGCGAGGACGAACCAGCCGAGGCCGCCGATGGCGACGACGTTCGCGACGAGCGGCGCCCAGGTGAAGGCGGCGAAGCGGCCGTTGGCGTTGAGGACCTGGCCGAAGATCGTGTAGAGCCCGTAGAAGAGGATCTGCGGCACGCAGACGAACGCGAAGACCGTGCCGAGCTGGAGGGCCTGGGCGTCGCTCGTGCGGAAGTACAGGCGCACGAGCAACGGCGAGGCGACCGTGAGGACGACGGTCGCGACGACGAAGAGCGCGATGGCGGCCGTGATGAGCCGGTTGACGAAGTCCTCGCCCGCGTCGGGCCGGGTGCGGGCCCGGATGATCTGCGGCACGAGGACGGCGTTGAGCGTCCCGCCCGCGAGCAGGAGGTAGAGGCTGTTCGGCAGGGTGTTGGCGACGGTGAAGGCCTCCGCCGCGAGGCCGGTGCCGCCGATGACCGAGGTGAGCAGGAGGGCGCGGAGCATCCCCGCCAGGCGGCTCGCGAGGGTTCCCGCGGCCATGACGGCTCCGGAGCGGCCCACGCTGGGGGCCGTCGCGTTCGTCGTGCTCACCCGGCGTCCCCGGCGAGGCGCTGCCACGCGAGCCGGGCGATCCGCCGCTCGTTGGGGAAGGTCAGGTGCCGGTGGGCGTCCTCGAGGGGCAGCCACGCGACGTCGATGGCCTCGTGGTCGGGGTCCTTCTCGATGGTGAGGTAGCCGCCGGTCGCCTCGAGGAGGTAGTGGTGCACGTACTTGTGAATGCGCCGGTCGCCGGCCGCGAACCAGTAGTCGATGGTGCCGAGCTCGATGAGGACGCGGCCCTCGATGCCGGTCTCCTCCTCGACCTCGCGCACGGCGGTCTCGGGCAGCGTCTCCTGGCCCTCGATGTGACCCTTCGGGAGGCACCACTCGACCCGGCCGGCGCGGTTGCGGCGGGCGATGACGGCGATCCGGGCGCGGCCCTCGTGGACGTCGACGACGACGCCGCCCGCGCTGCGCTCCTCGACCGCCGGGAGCCGGCGCGGCGGTGACCCGGCGGGGTCGGCTGCTGCGTGGCTCATCTGGTCACTGTAACCACTGGGACCACGCGCGGCCGGGTCGTCGGGGCGTCCGTGCCGTGCCCGCCGAGGGTCCTCCGGACGGCCCGCGGGCGAGGCGCCCCTAGGCTTGACCCTCGTGTCCGACCGCCAGCCCCCGGCCGCGCTGCTCCGCGAGGCCGTCGCCCACCTCGCCCCCGCGCTGCCCGTGCTCACCGACCTCGGGCAGCGCTTCGCCGCGGCCGGGCACGACCTCGCGCTCGTCGGCGGCCCGGTCCGCGATGCCTTCCTCGGCCGGACCTCGAACGACCTCGACCTCACGACCTCGGCGCGCCCCGACGACACCGAGGCGATCCTCGCGGCCTGGGGCAGCGCCACGTGGGACATGGGTCGCGCGTTCGGGACCATCGGCGCCCGCCGGGGCGACGTCGTCGTCGAGGTGACGACCTACCGCGCCGACGCCTACGACGGCGTGACCCGCAAGCCGGTCGTGGCCTTCGGCGACACCCTCGAGGACGACCTCGTCCGCCGCGACTTCGCGTGCAACGCGATGGCCCTGCGGCTGCCCGACCTCGCCTTCGTCGACCCGCACGGTGGCCTCGAGGACCTGCAGGCCCGCGTGCTGCGGACCCCGACCACCCCCGAGGTCTCGTTCGGCGACGACCCGCTGCGGATGATGCGCGCCGCCCGGTTCGTCGCACAGCTGGGCTTCGTCCCGGCGCCCGAGGTGCTGACCGCGATGCGCGACATGGCCTCCTCCATCGACATCGTGTCGGCGGAGCGGGTGCGCGACGAGCTCGTCAAGCTGCTCCTGGGGGCGCACCCCCGGGCGGGCCTGGAGCTCCTCGTCCGCAGCGGCATCGCGGCGATCGTCCTGCCGGAGCTGCCGGCCCTGCAGCTCGAGGTCGACGAGCACCACCGGCACAAGGACGTCTACGAGCACTCGATGACCGTGCTCGAGCAGGCCATCGACCTCGAGGGGCCGGCCGACGGTCCGCCCGAGTCGGTGCCGGGGCCGGACCTCGTCCTGCGCCTGGCCGCGCTCCTGCACGACATCGGCAAGCCGGCGACCCGGCGCTTCGAGGACGGCGGCGGGGTCTCCTTCCACCACCACGAGGTCGTCGGCGCGAAGATGAGCGCCAAGCGGATGCGGGCGCTGCGCTTCGACAAGGAGACGACGAAGGCCGTGGCCCGGCTCGTCGAGCTCCACCTGCGCTTCCACGGGTACGGGGACGGCGCGTGGACCGACTCGGCGGTGCGCCGCTACGTCACGGACTCCGGCGACCTGCTGCCCCGCCTGCACCGCCTCACCCGCGCGGACTGCACGACCCGCAACGTCAAGAAGGCGCGGCGCCTGTCGCGGGCCTACGACGAGCTCGAGGAGCGCATCGCCCGGCTGCTCGAGGAGGAGGAGCTCAAGGCCGTCCGGCCCGAGCTCGACGGCCACGAGATCGCGCAGACCCTCGGCATCCGGCCCGGCCCGGTGCTCGGGCGGGCCTACCAGTTCCTCCTCGCGCTGCGGCTCGACGAGGGGCCGGTCGGTCCGGAGGTCGCCCGCGAGCGGCTGCTCGCCTGGTGGGCGGAGCAGCCGGAGGCGCAAGCCGGGCGGGACGCCTGAGGCGGGTGTGACCGGCGCGTGGGGAGCGCTCCCCATCGTGGGGGTCGGTCGCGCGGTCTAGGCTCGGTCGACCACCCGTCGTCTCCCGGAGGGGGAACCCGTCCATGCCCGTCGTCGCGCACCCCGGCCCGCGCTCGCCGGCGCCGCCCGCGCTGCGGCTCGAGGTCCCCGACGCCTGGGCCGTCGCGCCCGCGGGTGACGCGTTGCTGCGCCTCGTCGGTCCGGGCAGCAGCGGCGGCGAGGTCGTCGTCGAGGTCCGGCCGCGCGTCGAGGCCCCGGGCACGACGGCCGACGTCCTCGTCGCGGCGCTCGCGGCCGAGGCCGCCGGTGCGTCCGGCGAGGTCGAGGAGGCCTTCGTCGTCGAGGTCGGCGGTCGGGAGTGGACCGCCCACAACGTCGCGCGCGACGGCGCCGACGGTGACGTCGTCGAGGTGCACCTCGTCTCGGTCGTCGGTGCCGGCGACGACGTCGTCACGGCCGTCCACGTGCGCGGCCGGGTCGCCGGTGACGGCCTCGACGCCGACTACGACCAGCTCCAGCAGGTGCTCGAGACCGTCGTCGTCGAGCAGGCCGGCGCATGAGGGCCGGGCGCGTCCTGCGCGGCAGCTCGATGCTCGTGCGCTCCGGGCGGGCGACCGACGTCGGTCGGGTGCGCGAGCACAACGAGGACAGCCTCATCGCCGCCAGCCGGGTGTTCGCGGTCGCGGACGGGATGGGCGGGCACGCCGCCGGCGAGGTCGCCTCCCGCATCGTCGTCGAGACGCTCGCCGAGCTCGAGGAGCACCCCCCGACGAGCCCCGACGACGTGACCGCCGCGCTGCGCGAGGCGAACCGGCGCATCCTCGACACGGTGAACGCCGACCAGGGCAAGCGCGGCATGGGGACGACCGCCACCGGGGTCGTCGTCGTCGACACCGGCGGGCGCGAGCAGTGGGTCGTCTTCAACGTCGGCGACTCGCGGGTCTACCGGCTCGCCGACCACCGGATGCACCAGGTGACGCGTGACCACTCGGAGGTGCGCGAGCTCGTCGACGCCGGGCTCCTCGACCCGTCGGAGATCCCCACCCATCCGCTGCGCAACGTCATCACCCGCTCGCTCGGCACCGATCCCGGGCCCCGCGTGGACACCTGGGTGCTCGCGCCCACGCCGGGTGAGCGGTTCGTCATCTGCAGCGACGGGTTGAGCAACGAGCTCGACGACCGGGACATCATGGTGCTGGCGCGCCAGTACGCTGACCCCCAGACAGCAGCCGACGAGCTCGTCGGTGCCGCCGTGCGGGCCGGGGGACGCGACAACGTGTCCGTCGTGGTCGTGGCCGTCGACCCCGGAGAGGACGACGACGACGCGGACACCGCACCGCGGGCCGGCCTGCACCGACCCTGACAGGAGCCGACCGTGACCGACGTGCGAACCTCGGTGCCGGACGGCTTCGTCGAGGTGCGGGGTGCCGACGTCGTCGCCGTCGTCGAGGTGGCCGACCGGCACCGCGAGGCGCTGGAGAACGCGGCCTCCGAGGGGATGCTCCACCTGCTGGACCTGCTCTGCTCGCGCGGGCTGCTCGTCATGCCGGCGTTCGCGCTGGCCACCGCGCACGGCGAGGGGGTGCGGGTGCTGCTGCGCGGCGCGGCCACGGCGGCGCTGCCCGACGGGTCCGTCGTCGGTGCCGAGGACCGGCTGCCGTGGCGCGAGGTGGTGCTCGAGGCGCCTCCGTCCGACGTCGTGCTCTCCGCGGTGCTGCCCGAGCCGGAGGTGGCGCGCGGATGGCGCCGTCCGGCCCGGCTGCGCGCCGGCGCCGCGGCGGCGGCTGCCGTCCCGGTCCCCGAGCCGGAGCCGGCGTCCGAGGTCGCGCGCGAGGTCGAGGGCGTGCAGGAATCGTCGAATGTGTCGATTTCTGACCACCCCGAGCCGGAGCCGGAGGTCGGGTCCGGGGTCGAGGGTGTGCAGGAATCGTCGAATGTGTCGATTTCTGACCAGCCCGAGCCCGAGCCGGAGCCGGAACCCGAGCCCGTCGTGCCGCCGGCCGACCTGACGCTGCCCCCGCCGGAGGACTCTGCGGGCCGCACCCCGGCCGAGCGGGTGCCCGCCTCCCCGCCGCCGGACCGGACGATCATCGACTCGGTGCCCTGGCGCCGCGCGGGTGGGGCGCCGACCGAGGCGGCCGCCGCTGCGGCCGCCCCGCCGCCGCTCGCGGTGCCGCCGCCCCCGCCGGTCGAGCGCAGCGTCGCCCCCGAGCCGGAACCCGAGCCGCACGCCGAGCCCGAACCGGAGCCCGAGCCGACCCCCGAGCCCGTCCCCGCACCGGTCGCGACCCCCGTCCCCGACGCCGCCCCCGAGGTGACGACCGCCCGCGCCGCGCTGCCTCGGCACGACGACGACCTCGACCGCCCGGTCGTCCTCGCGGTCCTCTGCCCCGCCGGTCACCACTCGCCGCCGCACGCCGGCCGGTGCCGCACCTGCCAGCGCGAGATCCCCCCGCAGCAGCCGACCCCCATCCCGCGTCCGACCCTCGGGGTCCTGCGCATCTCGACCGGCGGCTCGGTGCCGCTGGACCGCGGCGTCCTCCTCGGTCGCTCGCCGCGCGTCAACGAGGAGCTGCCCGCGGCCCAGCGCCCCCACCTCGTGCGCGTCGGCGGTGTCGACCGCGACATCAGCCGCAACCACGCCGAGGTCGTCCTCGAGGGGTGGCACGTGCTCGTCCGCGACCTCGGGTCGACCAACGGCACGACCGTGGCCCTGCCCGGCGAGGAGCCGGTGCGCCTGCGCCCGACCGAGGACCAGGGCATCGAGCCCGGGGCCGTCATCACCCTCGCCGACGAGGTCTCGCTGACCTACGAGGTCGAGGGATGACCCCAGCCGACGCCCCGGTCATCCCGGGCCTGACCTTCGTGCGCCCGCTCGGCTCGGGCGGCTACGCCGACGTCTACCTCTACGAGCAGCAGTCGCCGCGGATGAACGTCGCGGTCAAGGTGCTCAAGCGCCAGGGCCTGACGGCGAGCATCCGTCGGCAGTTCGTCGACGAGGCGAACACGATGGCCCAGCTCGCCGACCACCCGTACATCGTCCAGGTCTTCCGGTCCGAGCAGACGGCCGACGGCGGCGCGTACCTCGTCATGAAGTACTACCCGCCGCCGAACCTCGCGCAGCGAGCCAAGGCGGAGCGGCTCACGGTCGAGGAGGTGCTGCGCACCGGCATCCAGCTGGCCAGCGCCGTCGAGACCGCGCACCGCGCCGGCATCGTCCACCGCGACATCAAGCCGGCCAACGTGCTCGTCAGCCAGTACGGGCAGCCGGGGCTCACCGACTTCGGCATCGCGGGCCGCGGCGGCCACGCCGAGGACGTCGACGAGGACGTGGGAGTCTCCGTCCCGTGGTCCGCGCCCGAGGTGCTCTACGGGATGTCGAACGGTGACGCCCGCAGCGACGTCTACTCGCTGGCCGCGACCCTGTGGCACCTGCTCGTGGGGCGCTCGCCGTTCGAGCAGCCGGGCGGCGACAACTCCGCCTACGCACTGATGCCCCGCATCCGTGCGACGCCGGTGCCCGCCACGGGCCGGGCCGACGTGCCCGTCTCGCTCGAGCGGCTGCTCGCGCACGCGATGGCCAAGAGCCCGGACGGCCGCCCGCAGAGCGCGATCGAGCTCGCCCGCGGGTTGCAGGCCGTCGAGCGCGAGCAGCGCCTCGCGCCGACCGCGGTCGTCGTCCTCGACGAGCAGGGCAACACGACCGTCGCCGAGTCGCCGGCCGCCCGCGGCGGCGACGACCACGACCGCACGAGCATCCGCGCGGTGTCCGTCCCGGCGCCGGCGGCCCCGGCGCCCACGGCGGCCCACCCGGACGACGACGAGGACGACGACGCCCCGGCGACGGTCAGCGGCGGCGTGGTGCTCGGCGTGCTCGCGGTGCTCGTCGCCGTCACCGTCGGTGTCGTGGTGTGGGCCCTCGGCCGCGGTGACGACGAGGTCGCGCCGACCCCGACCGCCGCCGGCACCCTGACGCGCACCGCCGCCCCGAGCCGGGCCGTCGACTACCCCGAGCAGCCCGCCATCGACGCCCGGGGCTCCGGCTCCGGCGTCACCTTCACGTGGAACTACGTCGGCGCCGAGACTGGTGACTTCTTCCGGATTCGGTTGGCGGACACCGAAGGTGGGGTGGCGGACGCCGAGATCATCACGGTCAAGGACGGTCCGCGCTACACCGCGAAGGCGGGCTCCGGCCAGACGGTGTGCGCGCAGGTGCAGGTGTCGCGGAGCTCCGGCGTGACGTCCCCGCTCTCGCCCGTGCGCTGCGAGACCGCGCCGTGACGCCTAGCCTGTCGATGCCGACCTCCCTGCGAGAGAGGACGACCCGATGGGGGTGACCGTCGACTACTGCGGCGAGCTGTACGTGGCGCCTGAGGACCGCCCGATGACGATCGGCCGGGTCGCCGACGTCGAGGTCGACGACAACCCGTATCTGCACCGGGTCTTCCTCCAGGTGCACCACGAGCACGGGCTCTGGTGGCTGACCAACGTCGGGTCCACGCTCACCGCGACGGTCGCCGACAAGAAGGGCCTGTTCCAGGCCTGGCTGAGCCCGGGGGCGCGCATCCCGCTGGCGCTCGAGGCGTTCACCGTGTGGTTCACGGCCGGCCCGACGACCTACGACTTCGACGTGCTCGTCGACGACACCCCGTTCGTGTCGGTCGAGACGGCCGCCGAGCCCGAGCCGGAGGACTCGGGCGCGCAGACGACCGTCGGCCGGGTCTCGATGACCCCGGACCAGAAGCTGCTCGTCGTCGCGCTCTGCGAGAGCTTCCTGCGGACGACGTACGCCGGTGGGGGACAGATCCCCTCGTCCGCCGACGCCGCCGCGCGCCTGGGCTGGACGACGACGAAGTTCAACCGCAAGCTCGACAACGTCTGCCAGAAGCTGGCCGACGCCGGGACGCGCGGCCTGCACGGGGGTCCGGGCAAGCTCGCGAGCAACCGCAAGTCGCGGCTCGTCGAGCACGCGCTCTCGACCCGGATGGTCACCGAGGTCGACCTGCGCCTCCTCCCCGAGCCCGGAGGCGCCTCCACCCCCTGACCCCACGCGCCTCCCCTTTTCGGGGTCACCCCGAAGTGTCGACGGGACAAGACCTCCGAGCCGGGGTCTCGTGGACGAACCCCTGTGTCGGGGCGAACCCCGCACGTGCGGGCTTTCCGTGGTCGGGATCGGGTTGGGACAGCGATAACCCCGCACGTGCGGGCTTTTCGTGGTCGGGATCGGGTTCGGACAGCGATAACCCCGCACGTGCGGGGTCCGGGTGGGGCGCCGGCGTGGATGGCCGTCCGACCGGATCGCCGCCCCCGCGTACCGGGCTACACCGCAGTACGTGTCGCCAGGACGACGGTTACTGCGGTGTAGCGAGTGACGGGCCGGCGCGGGGGTTGACCTGCGGACTCGTCGTCGACCGGCACCCGCGCAGGTGTCGGCGGCTCACCCTCGCCCGGATGCGCCCGCAGCGCCCGGGGAGAGCTCCCCTCCGGACCGACCCAAATGCCCCGCGTTCTCTGGTTACTCTGGACCGGCCGGGGTGGTGGACGGGGACCGCTCCTGGGGAGCAGACCACCACACGACGAGGAGCCGCACGTGACACGGGTGGGTGCCGCGCGGGTCCGTGACGCCCGCGGTCGCGCGCGCCGGCGCACCGCCGGTGCCGTCGTCGTCTCCCTCGTCGCGGCCGGGCTCGGGTACGCCGCGGTCGCGAGCGACGGCACGACCGTGCACGAGGCCGACCTCAATGATGCCGGCGTGTGGGTGAGCTCGGCCCAGCAGGCCAAGTTCGCCAAGGCCAACATCCCGATCGGCCAGCTGGAGACCGGGGTCGCGACCGACAGCGGAACCGGCGGCGGGCTCGACGTCCTCCAGGACGGGGCGGCCGTCTTCGGTCTGTCGACCGCGAGCGGTGAGCTCTTCCCGCTCGACCCGCGCACCTCGACCGCCGGCGACCCCGCGGCCACCGTCCCCGCCGTCGACGAGCAGGCCGGGCGATTCACCCCGCAGCCGGTCGACCTCCGGGGCGGCACGCTCGCCCTGCTCGACCCCGCGAGCGGCAAGCTCTACGCCCAGCGCGTCGACGTCCGCACCGGCACGACGGACCTCCCCGGCGTCGCGGTCGGCGCCAAGCCGGTCGCGACCGTCGGCAGGAACGCCGCGGTCGCGGTCGGCCTCGACGGCGTCGTCCACGCGGTCTCCGGGGTGGACGGCACGGTGACGACCATCGCCCCGACCCCCACCGGCTTCGCGAAGCCGACGACCACCCGCTCCGCGCTGCGCAGCCCGCACCCCGACATCACCGCCGTCGGTGCGGAGTGGGTCGCGTACGACCCCGAGACCGACCGGGTCTTCACCGCCGGGACGCCGGACGGCGTCGACGCGCAGGTGACGACCGACGGCGCCCGGCTGGCGGCGCTGCAGGTGCCCGGCCCGGACGCCGACACGGTCGTCGTCGAGTCGGCGCAGCGGGCCGTCCAGGTTCCTCTCGACGGCGGCCTCTCGCCCGGTGGCGTCGTCATCGGCGAGCGGGTGAACCGTGTCCCCGGGGCCACGCTCGTCACCCGGCCGGTCGTCCTCGGCGGCTGCGTGCACGCGGCCTGGGCCGAGCAGACGCAGGTGTTCTACGGCGCCAACTGCGGGCGCACCGGCGACGAGCCGACCGCGACCCTGCCCACCGGCTCCGAGGACCCGATCCGCGAGGGCGTCGCCTTCCGGGTCAACCGCGGCCTCGTCGTGCTCAACGAGCTCGACGACGGTGGGGTCTGGGACCTCGACGACAAGCCGACGAAGATCGACAACTGGGACGCGCTCACGCCGCCGACCCGACAGGACGACAAGAACCAGAAGAAGGACGAGAACCTCGTCGACGAGGCCGCCGCCCAGCAGCCGCCGAAGGCCGTCGACGACGCCGAGATGGTCCGTCCCGGCCGCACGAGCAAGCTGCACGTCCTCGACAACGACACCGACGTCGCCGGGTCGGTGCTCGCCATCGACCAGCGGGACGTGACGGCACCGTCGATGCGGGGCGCGACCGCGACCGTCTCCTCGGACGGCCAGGCCATCGACCTGTCCGTCCCCGCCGGCACGCAGGGCCAGACGCTCGAGTTCTCCTACAAGGTCAACAACGGCAAGGCGACCTCGAAGACCGCGGGCAAGGTCACCGTCCGCGTCGTCGGTGACGACGTCAACTCCCCTCCCCGGCTCCGCCGCGGTGGCGCCGAGCTGGCCCAGCGCCCGTACCCGGTGATCGCGGGCAAGCGCCTCTCGGTGCCGGTGCTCGCCGACTGGCGCGACCCCGAGAACGACACGCTCGCCGCCCGCGCCGACGTCGAGGGCGCGGTCGTCGACGGCGGCGGCCGGGTCACGGTCACCGCGCCGAGCGAGGAGGGCCGCCGGCCCATCGGGTACGTCGTCAGCGACGGACGCGGGGGCGTGACGAAGGGCAGCGTCAACGCCCGGGTCCTGTCGACCAACGGTGACAGCAAGTTCGTCGCGCCCCGCACCCAGCCGGATGCCGTGCGCGGTGTCGTCGGCAAGCCCCTGCAGGTCGAGCCGCTGGGCAACGACATCGCCGGGGCCGACCCGGGGGAGCCGGATGCCTCGCTGCGGCTGCGCTCGGAGGTGCGTCCGGTCGGGCCGCTGCAGGTCGACACCGACCTGGCGACCGGCACCGTCACGGTCACCGGCAACGCGCCGGGCACGTTCGAGCTGAGCTACTCCGCCGTCACCGGGGCAGGCGCCGCGCCGGGTCGCATCCGGGTCGACCTCACCGCCCCGCCGGAGGGGGCGCCGCCGGTCTCGGTGCCGGACAACGCGACCCTGCACGACCAGGCCCCGGCGATCGTCGACGTCCTCGCCAACGACTACTCGCCGCGGGGTGACGTCCTCGTGACCGCGGCCGTCGAGACGACCGACGACTCGCAGTGGCTCCAGCCCTCGATCTACCAGGGTCGCTGGGTCCGGCTCGAGGCCCGCGACCCCGCGCCGGCGGGCACCGAAGGACGGCGCGGCACGGTCCGCTACACCGTGAGCGACGGTACCCAGCGCACGACCGGCCAGGTCGAGGTGCTCCAGCAGGGGCCGCTCGCCGACTCGCTGCCGCTCGTCGAGGACGACCGGGCGACGGTGCGCGAGGGCGACACGGTGAGCATCCCGGTGCTGGACAACGACACGATGGCCGACGGCATCCCGCTGCGGCTGGACCCCGGCTCGGTCAAGGTCGTGAGCAAGGGGGACGCCCAGCGCGCCTTCGCCTCCGGCAACGTCGTGCGCTACGTGCCCGAGGCCCGCGGCCTCCGTGCCCCCAAGTTCGTGACGATCGAGTACGCCGCCTACGCCGAGGGCAGCAAGGAACGCGCCCAGACCGCGCGGGTCCGGGTGCAGGTCAACCCTCTCCCGACCGCGCAGCAGGTGAACCAGGCCCCGGTCGCGCGCAGCTTCACGGCCACGGTCACCGCCGGCGACCCCCTGACGATGACCATCCCGACGTTCGGCGTCGACCCCGACGGCGACTCGGTGTCGGTCACCGGGGTCGTCGGCAGCGACGGCGGGCCGGTCGACCTGCGCCTCGGCCGCGTCGTCGGCACCGGCCCGACGACGATCCGCTACGAGGCGTTCCCGCTCGCGGCGGGCACGGAGGTCATCACGTACGAGGTGCGTGACCGCTTCGGCGCGACGAGCCGTGCGTTCGTCCGGGTCGGCGTGGTCCAGCCCGGCGACCCCCAGCCGCCCGTGGCGGTCCCGGACGAGGTCTTCGCCGCGCCGGGCAAGACGGTGACCGTCAAGCCGCTGGTCAACGACCTCATCGCGCGCGGCGACGTCGTCGAGGTGCAGACCGAGGGCCTCAACCCGGCCGGCGAGCTGAAGAAGTGGAAGGTCGACGCCGACCACACGGTCCGCACGAAGGTCCCGGACGACACCTCGGCCCTCCACCAGCTCGTCTACGGCATCAGCGACGGGCTCTTCGACCCCTCCCGCGCCACGGTGCTGGTCCGACCGGTGGTCGGCTACACCAACCCGCCGGTGGCCAACGACGACGTCGCGGCGCCGAAGCCGGGGGAGACCTCGACGGTGGTCGACGCGCTGGCCAACGACACCGACGTCGACTCCGACCCGGCCACGCTGCGGATCAAGGAGGTCCTCTCGACGGATGCGCAGGTCACCGCGGACGGGCGGGTCAGCGTGAAGATCCTCGACCACGCCTACTCGGTGCCGTACGTGGTCGTCGACGAGGACGGCGAGGAGGCGATGGCGCTGATCCACGTCCCGACCGGCGCCAACGGGCAGCCGTTCGTCGTGGCCGGCTCGCTCGTCACCATGGACCCCGACTCGTCCAAGACGGTCAACCTGGGCGACTACGTGCGCTCCCCGCGCGGGCGGGTGGTGTCGGTGACGACGGCCTCGACGGTCTCGGCCTCCCCGGCGGAGAACCTCTCGGTCAGCCTGAGCGACAACCGCACCCTGCAGCTGACCTCCTCCAACGGGTACGTGGGCCCGGCGGCGGTGATGCTGGAGGTGACAGACCAGGACGCGGTCGGTCAGAAGGACTTCGGCACGGCGTACGTGTCGGTGCCGGTGCAGGTCGGGCCGTTGGTGCCGCTGCTGCGCTGCCCCGACGGCGCGGTCACCGTCACCGCGGGCGGCCTGGACCGCACGGTCGACATCCCCACGGTCTGCCACGCCTGGCTGCCGGTCGGGATGACCCTCGACGACGTCGACTTCGAGGCCCGCTGGCAGACCCCCGCCGACGCCGACCTCGAGGTCGGCGGCGAGGGCAACCGCCGCCTCACCCTCCACGCGGACGCCGACGCGCAGACCTCCACCGGCAAGGTCGAGATCTCCTCGCGCGGGATGACGCAGCCGTCCACGCTCACCGTCCGGGTGGTCGGGGCCGACGCCCAGGGTCCGGCCCGGCTGCGCCCCATCTCCGTCACCGGGCTCGAGGAGGGGCAGACGCGCACCGTCGACGTGTCGGGCTACCTCGACTCCCCGCTCTTCGACCCCACGTGCGCGATCGTCCGGGCCACGGTCGAGTCCGGATCCGGCATCACCACCTCCTTCTCGGGGTGCTCGCTCACCCTCACCGCGGGCGACCGTCCGTCCCCGACCGCGTCGATCGGCCTCGTCGTCACCGACGGCCCGCGCCGCGAGACCCCGGGCCGCGTCACCGTGACGATGCTCGGCCGCCCCGACCCGCCGCGCCAGGTCCAGGCCGTCGCCGACCGCGACGCCGGCGGCCAGGCGAGGGTCCGCTGGCTGCCGCCCACGTACGACGGCGGCTCGGTCGTCACCGGCTACGTCGTGCGCTGGAGCGGCGGCTCGTCCGGCGAGGAGACCTGCTCGGCGTCGCCGTGCACCATCCAGGGACTGACCAACGGCCAGGACTACACCTTCACCGTCGCCGCGGTGAACGGCATCGGCGAGGGCGAGCCCTCCGCGCCGAGCGCCGCCGTGCGCCCCGACCGGCTGCCCGAGGCCGTCACCGGCGTCCGGATGGTCGACCGCGGCGACGGCACCCTGACGATCGCGTGGGACCAGCCGGTCAACGAGGGCAGCGCGCTGCGCAAGTACGTCGTCCGGCTCATCTCCTCGACCGGGCAGACCAAGACCCAGGACGTCGCCGCCGGCACCCGCCGGGCGACCGTCACCGGCCTCGACAACATGGCCGAGCAGGACGTGCAGGTCCAGGCGTGGAACGAGCTCGGCGCGGGCCAGTTCGGCCCGGCCGTGACGATGCAGTCCGCCGGCACCCCTCCGGCGCTGCCCGCACCGAAGATCGCCGCGAGCGGCCCCGGCCCCGCGCAGGACTCGGCGACCCTCACCATCTCGTGGGAGCAGGGCAGCCCGAACGGCCCGCCGACGACCGGCTACACGCTCTACCAGCAGGTCGGCGGCGGCGGCTGGACCCCGGTCGAGACCCTCGCCCCGGACGTGCGCAGCACGAGCGTCGTCGTCCGCTACGACGGTCGCGAGTACCGCTACACGGTCACGCTGACCAACGGCGCCGACCTCGAGGGGCCGAAGACGAACTCGTCGTCCTTCACCTCGAACGGGGTGCCGTCCGACCCGTCGGTGACGACCGCGACGCCCGCGGCGGACCAGAAGATCAAGGTCACCGTCACCGTCGGCCAGCCGCGCGCGGCGTCCTTCTCGGTCATCCGCTGGTCGGCCAACGGGAGCTCCGGCACCCACCAGTGCGGGTGCGCGCCCGGCTCGCAGGTCACCTTCGACATCGGCCCGCTCGACACCAGCCCCACCCAGGCCTACGCCGTGACCGTCCGCACCGAGAACTCCGCCGGAGCCTCCTCGAACCCGGCCGGGAGCAACGCGACCCCCTACGGCCCGACGCTCTCGCCGTCCGGTCTCTCCGGCCGCAACGACGGCACGACCGGCGCGACGTGGACCTGGAACCTGCCGACCAACGGCCGGCCGGTCGACCAGGTCCGGCTCTCGGGCGCCGACACGGGCACCTTCGGCGGCGGCAAGACCTCGCACTCGATCAGCAAGGGCCCCGGCACCTACACCCTCACGGTCGAGGCGCACTCGGACGCCGGATGGTCGGCGCCCGTCTCGCGCCAGGTGACCGTGCCGAACCCGCCGCCGCCGGACCCCGAGGTCTACAACGTCCACAAGGGTCCGCCCTACCGCCCGCCGAACGCGGTCGGCAGCTGCACGAGCGGCAACTGCCCCCGCGTGGCGTTCGACGTCCGCAACTTCCCCGGGGGCGGTGGCGGCTGGACCGTCAGCGTCGTCAAGAGCAACGGCCAGGAGCTGTTCACCTCGAGCGTCCAGTTCTTCCCCAGCGGCGACGGCACCGGCACGACCGGCGAGACCGGCAACACCTCCAACTGGCGCAGCACCGGCATCGTCATCGCCAACGGCGAGGGCCCCCTCCACGTCCGGCTCTGCCGCGGTGGCACCTGCCACCAGTCGGCGGACGTCGGCTGGTGACCCCCCGCACCGCCTCGACCCCCTCGACCCCCCACGGAAGGACACCCACCGCATGACCGTCACGACCGACCAGGCCGCCTGGTTCTCCCAGACCTTCGGCGCCATGGTCGCCAACGTCGACAAGGCGGTGCTCGGCAAGGAGCACGTCATCCGGCTGGCGCTCACCTGCATGCTCTCCGAGGGCCACCTGCTGCTCGAGGACTTCCCCGGCACGGGCAAGACGCAGCTCGCGCGGGCGATGGCGGGCACCGTCAAGGGGACGAACTCGCGCATCCAGTTCACCCCCGACCTGCTGCCGAGCGACGTCACCGGCGTGACGATCTACGACCCCAACAGCAAGGTCTTCGAGTTCCACGAGGGCCCGATCTTCGCGACGATCGTCCTCGCCGACGAGATCAACCGCGCCTCGCCGAAGACCCAGTCGGCGCTCCTCGAGGTGATGGAGGAGGGCCACGTCACCGTCGACAAGACGCGCCACTCGGTCGGCGAGCCGTTCATGGTCATCGCGACCCAGAACCCCATCGAGCAGGCGGGCACCTACCGCCTCCCCGAGGCGCAGCTCGACCGCTTCCTCATGAAGACGACGCTCGGCTACCCCGACCACGACGCGACCGTCCGGGTCCTGCGCGACGCCGCGACCCGTGACCGGACGCGCTCGCTCGAGCCGGTCGTCACCGCCCAGGTGATCAGCGACATGGCCGAGCTCGCCGACGGCGTGCACGTCGACGACGCGATCCTCGACTACGTCTCGCGGCTGGCCGAGGAGACCCGGCGCCACGTGAGCATCCGCCTGGGCCTCTCGGTCCGTGGCTGCCTCGCCTTCGTCCGCTGCGCCAAGACGTGGGCGATCAGCCAGGGCCGCGACCACGTCGTGCCGGACGACGTCAAGCTCCTCGCCCAGCCGGTGCTCAACCACCGCCTCCTCGTGACCGCCGAGGCGCAGTTCGCCGGCATCACCGTCGAGCAGGTCATCGACCAGATCCTCGCCGAGGTGGCGCCGCCCACGGAGCGCGTGCCGGCATGAGCGACCCCACCGGGCTGCCCGAGGACGCCGAGTCGACGGTCCGTCGCTCGGACCTCACGCCTCCCCCCGCGCCGCGCGGCGCCGGGGGCGGTGCCGCACGCCCGGTGGACGACGCCGACGGGGGCGCCACCTCGCGCTCCGCCCGCCGGCCCTCCGGCGGGTCCAAGCGGCCCCGCAGCGGCCGCCGCCTCTCGCAGCCCCGCCTGCGCACGACCGGCCCCGGCCGGGACGACGCCGGCCGCTCCCGCCCCGCGGCGCGCGCCGCCACCCGCACGCAGACGAAGGCCGACGGCAGCACCCGGACCATCACGCTGCCCCGCGTCCAGGTGCCGAGCGCCCTCACCGACACCGGCGCGCGCATCCTCGTCCTCACCGGTGAGCGCATCAAGCCGATCGCCGACCAGACCCGGCGCGTCTGGCACCCGGTCGTCGAGGTGCTGCGCTGGGTGTCACCGCTCGGGTGGACGGTCCTGGCCGTCGGGCTGGTCGCCTGGTGGATGACGGCGCGCTTCGCGTGGGCGGAGCTCGGGATGGTCGCCGCCGCGTGCCTCGTCCTCGTCGTCGCCTGCGTGCTGCTCGCGCTCGACCGCGCGAAGGTCCGCATCCGCGCCGACGTCGAGCCGGCCCGCGTCACCGTCGGCGACCCCGCGACCGGCCGCATCGCCGTCACCAACACCTCGAAGCGGGGGATGCTCCCACTGCTCGTCGAGCTGCCGGTCGGCCGCACCGCCGCGCGCTTCACGCTGCCGGCCCTGTCCGCCGGGCGCACCCACGAGGAGCTCTTCGTCGTCCCGACCTCGCGCCGCGGCGTCGTGCCCGTCGGCCCGGCGACGACCGTCCACGGCGACCCGTTCGGGCTCGTGCGCCGCACCGTGCAGTGGACCGAGCGCTCCGAGCTCTACGTCCACCCGCGGACGATCTCGCTCGACAACCTCGGCGCCGGCCTGCTGCGCGACCTCGAGGGCGAGGTGACGCCCGACCTGTCGATGTCCGACCTCGCCTTCCACGCGCTGCGCGAGTACCAGGCCGGTGACGACCGCCGCTACGTGCACTGGCGCTCCTCGGCCAAGCACGGACGCCTGCTCGTGCGGCAGTTCCTCGACACCCGCCGCAGCCACCTCGCGATCGTCGTCGACACGACGCCGGAGGTGTACACGAACGACGAGGACGACGTCGAGCTCGCGATCTCGTGCGCGGCGTCGCTGGCGCTGCGGTCCATCCTCGACGAGCAGGACACGACCGTCGTCTGTCACGGCGAGACCGCGTCCCGCACGACGGCGCCGCTGACCCTCGACGCGCTGGCCCGGGCCGAGGTCGGCCCCCTCGACCTCTACGGCTCGGTCGGCCAGGCCGCCGCCCTCGCGCCGGACGCGAGCATCGCGGTGCTCGTCACCGGGGTCGAGCGGCCGTTCATCCAGGTGCAGCGGACCCTCGACCAGTTCGAGCCGGAGGTCGTCAAGGTCGCCCTCGTCGTCGACCCCGACGTGCCCGTCGGCGTCCGCCGCCTCGGGTCCATCGTCATCCTCCACGTCCGTGAGCTGACCGACGTCCGCCGTGTCCTCTTCTCCGGAGCGCTCGCATGACCGACCAGCCGTCCACCGACCGCACCGGCCGCACCGGCCGGCAGCCCAGCCTGGCGACCGCCCTGCGCGGCGGCGAGAAGCGGCGCCCCCGCCGCCGCGCCGCCGACGCACCGTCGGTGTGGCGCAGCCTCGTCCCCGGGCGCGACGCCTCGGTCGACCTCGCCTTCGCGCTCGTCCTCGGCAGCATCGCCCTGCTCGGGATGCGCACCGGCTTCCTCGGTGTCGAGTGGGTCGTCGCCGCGTGGTCCGGGCTCGTCCTCGGCCTCGTCGTCGGGCACGTCGCCGGCACCCTGCGCTGGATGGCGCTGACGACCTTCGCCGTCCTCGTCGCGATCTACTTCCTCCTCGGCGGGCCGCTCGCGATGCGCGACAACCTCCTCGCCGGGTTCGTCCCGACGGGGCAGACCTTCGTCGACCTCGCGACCTGGGCGGTCACCGGTTGGAAGAAGTGGCTCACGCTGCTGCCGCCCGTCGACGCCCGCGGGCCGGTCCTCGCGCTGCCGTGGCTCGCCGGTCTCCTCGGGGGCGCGACGATCCTCGGCTTCGCGCGCCGCTGGGCCAACGTGCCGCTCACCGCGGTGGCGCCGCTGGCCCTGCTCGCCGGCTCGATCGCCCTCGGGACGACGCAGCCCGCGGCCCTCCTCGTCCAGGGCGTCGGCTTCGCGGCGGTGCTCGTCGCGTGGCTCGTCGTCCGCGCGCACCGCACCCGCCCGCCGGTCCAGAACGGCGCCGGCCGCGGGGTGCGCTTCGCGACCGCCGGCGTCCTCGCGGTCATCGCCCTCGTCGCCGGCGCCTTCGCCGGGCCGCTGCTGCCCGGCACGTCGGCCGCCGCCACGCGTGAGGTCGTGCGCGAGCGGCTCGTGCCGCCCTTCGACGTCTCGCAGTTCGCGAGCCCGCTGCCCGGGTACCGGCAGTACACCGAGCCCAACGACGCGAAGCTCTACGACCAGGTCGTCCTGCGGGTCACCGGGCTGCCGGCCGGCACGCCTGTCCGCTTCGCCACGCTCGACCGGTACGACGGCCTCGTCTGGGGTGCGGCCGACCGCACCGCCGACGGCACGCCGTTCCAGCAGGTCGGCTCGCGCATCGCCCCGACCGGGGCCGAGGGGCGCGAGGTCGACGTCGACGTCACGGTGCCCGACGGCGGCTACCGCTCCGTCTGGCTGCCGACCGTCGGCGACCCGACCCGCATCCAGTTCGCGGGGCCGCGCGCGACCGACCTCGCCGACGCCCTCTGGCTCAACACCGCCACCGACACCGCCGTCGTGCCGGCCGGCCTCCTCGGCGGCGACTCCTACCGGATGACGGCCCTCGTGCCGCCGACCCCCGCGACGACCCTGCCCGAGGACCTCGACGTCCGCACCGGCGCCTCGAGCGCCGTCGACACCGACTTCCTCGACGCGAAGATCGACGCGCTGACCAGCCGCGCCGAGGGCGGCCCGTGGTCGAAGCTGCGCGCCTTCGCGACGGCGATGCGGACCGAGGGCACGTACACCGACGGCGGCACCCCGAACAGCTTCGAGAAGGTCTACCTGCCCGGGCACGCGGTCTCGCGGCTCACCCGGTTCGCCGGCTCGAGCAAGCTCGCCGGCAACGACGAGCAGTACGCCGCGACGCTCGCGCTCGTGGGTCAGCGCCTCGGCATCCCCAGCCGCGTCGTCATGGGTGGCATCCCGCAGGCCGGCGGCGAGATCCGGGGCAAGGACGTCCACGCGTGGGTCGAGGTCCAGCTCGACGACGGCACGTGGTTCCCGATGGACTACCGCTCCTTCGTGCCGAGCCGCGACAAGACGCCGAGCGAGCAGCAGCTGAAGACCGAGGAGCAGAAGGTCGGCGCCCAGGTCCCCCCGCCCGCCGGGGTCAGCCCGCCGTCGGTGCTCCAGGGGCCGGACCAGGCGCAGAACGCCACCGACGTCACCAAGCGCAAGAAGAACCCGTTCGACGTCACCGCCTGGCCGCTGTGGCTGCAGGTCCTCGCCGGGGTCGCGGCGCTGCTGCTCCTCGTCGCCCTCTACGTCGTGGTGCTGCGCCTGCTCAAGGCGCGGCGCCGGCGTCGGCACGCCTCGCTCGGGCCGGTGCCCGGCCGGGCCGCCTGGGTGTGGCGCGACCTCGTCGCCGAGTCGCGCTCGCTCGGGGTCGCCGTGCCGCGCGGGGTGACCCGCCGCGAGCAGGCGCACGGCATCGACGCCGCCGTCGCGCTGCGCTCGGTGCCGGAGGCAGAGCCGGGGGAGGCGGCCGCGTACGCCGCCGCGCCGGAGGGTGCGGTGGCGGTCAGCGAGGTCGCGGCGTCGGTCGACGCGGTCGTCTTCGGGCCGGGTGACGGTGACCCGGAGGCCACGACGGCCCTGCACGCCCAGGCGGAGGCCGCCCGCACGACGATGCGCGCGGGGCTGAGCCGCTGGGCGCGGCTGCGCTCCGACGCCGACCCGCGCCCGCTGTGGGTGCAGCGCGAGCGGACCGGTCCGCGGGTGCGCTGGTGGCGGCGCCTGCGCCTGCCCTCGCTCCCGCGCCGCCGCGGCGAGGACCCCACCCCCGCCTGACCCCCGCTCACCCCCCTCTCCCGGAGTCGAGTGCGGACGTGGTCGCCGCGGCAGCCACCTCCGCCCTCGACCGCGGCACCCGTGTCCCCATTTCCGTGGACAGGAGCCCACGCCGACGATGCCGTCGGGCCGGGCGACACTACGGTCGCCGCGTGCGGGTCGACGGGACGGGGTGGTGCGCGTGATGACGTCGTGCCGTCGCTGTGGCTTCGCGCCGGTCGACGGGGAAACGCCCTGTCCGGCCTGCGGAGTCGGCGCGACCCGGACCTCGGCCTCCGGTCCGCTGGCCTCCGGGGCGACGGTACGACGCGCCGCGCTCACCGACCCGGCGGTCCCGGAACCCGCCGGTCGCCCCGGGTTCCGCGCGGTCGCCGAGGGGGCCTTGACGGAGGCCGTGCCGTCGCGGGGCGACGGTCCACCGGCGCAGGTGGCCGTGCATCCGGCTGCATCCGCCTCGCGGCCCGACCCGTCCGACGACGCGTCGCTGCGGCTCGACCGCTCGCCCGGTGTGGCCGCGGAGCACCGGAGGACCGGACGCAGCCCCGAGCCGGGGCGTCCGGCGGCCCTGGGGACCCGGCTCCTCGCCCGCCTCGTCGACGGGCTGGCCGGCGGTGGAGTGTCCCTCGGCTGGCCCGTCCTCGCGCTGGTCCTCGGGCAGGTGTCTACCGGTCTGCCGGCCGGGATGGCCGAGGTGGTCCTCGCCGTGGTCGCCGTCGGCCACCTCGTGCTGGTCCTCGCCGTCGTCGCCGTGCTCCTCGTCGCCACCGCCCGGATCGGGCAGACGCCGGGCCAGCGGATGCTCGGCGTTCGCGTCGTCGACGCCGGGACCGCGGCGCCCATCGGCCTGGCCCGGGCAGTGCTGCGGACGCTCACCCTCGCGGCGATGGCGCTCCCTTGCTACCTCGGCTTCCTGACCTTCCTCACCGACCCCTCGGGCCGGAACCGGGCGCTGCACGACCGCGTCGCCGCGACCGTGGTCGTCGAGGTGCCCCGAGTGCCGTTCGCGCGGGCGGTGCGGGACGTCCTGCGCTCGCTGAGGTCGTGACGATGGCTCCCACCAGGGTGGTGGCTGTCGGCCGCGCGAGCGACACCGGCGCCGTGCGCCGGCTCAACGAGGATGCGGTGCACTGCGGGGAGCGACTCTTCGTCGTTGCGGACGGGATGGGTGGACACGCCGCGGGGGACGTCGCCAGTGCCCTCACGGTTGAGGTCCTCGCGGAGCTGGAGACGGGGGTCCTCTCCGGCCGGTCGGTCCGCGAGGCGGTGCGGCGGGCGAACGACCGGGTCTGCGCCCACGCCCGCGAGCACCCGGCCGCCGCCGGGCTGGGGACCACCGTCGCGGGGATCGCGCTGCTCGACGGCGAGAGGTCGTACTGGGCGGTCTTCCACGTGGGGGACTCGCGGGTCTACGCCGTCCGGGAGGGCGTCCTGCACCGCGTGACGGCCGACCACTCGGAGGTCCAGGAGCTGCTCGACGCCGGATCGATCACCGAGGAGGAGGCGCGGGTGCACCCGGCACGTCACGTCATCACGCGAGCGGTCGGGGAGGAGCCGGCGCCCGAGGTCGACCTGGTGCTCGTCCCCGCCGACACGGGGACCCGGTGGGTGCTGTGCACCGACGGTCTCACCGACGAGCTGGCGGACCCCGACCTCGCCGCGGTGCTGGCGGCCGGCCACCCCGCGCAGATGACCGCCGACCTCCTCGTCCGCCGCGCCCTCGAGCAGGGCGGCCACGACAACGTCACCGTCGTCGTCGTCGACGAGGCGTCGACCGCCGCCGACCGTCCCCTGGTCGGGTCGACCAACCCGAGGAGCCGTCCATGAGCCCCACGGTCCGTTACCGCGCCGGCCGACTGAGCGGCGTCCACCACGACGGTCTCACCGTCCTCGCCGACCTCACGGCCGGGGACGAGCAGTCCCTCCTCCTCCTCGAGGCGGTCACCATGGGCGGAGGGGTCGACGCCGTGCTCGAGGTGCTCGCGGCGGGCGGGCTGACCCGCACTCCCTCGTTCGCCCTGCTCGCCGTGCACGCGGACGGCACGGCGCGGATGATGTGCCGGGGCACCGGCACCGTGCGGTTGGGCGACGACGAGGTGGTCGAGGGGTCAGGACTCTGGACCGACCGCACGGTGCCTGACGTCGGCCGTGTGGTCCTCGCCGTCGGTCCGGTCGCCGACGGACCACCCGTGCCGTACGGCGGCGGCCTGGTGCCCGCGTCCGAGTGGACGGTGGGTGAGCCGTCCGCGGGAGTGGTGACCGAGCAGGAGCCGACGGAGCAACCGGCGGACCGGCCGGTGGAGCCGCGCCCGGTGGCCACCGACGCGATCGGTTTCTACGTCGACCTGATGCGCGACGCGGTCCCCTCGGGGGAGGTGACCGGTGATGCCGGGCCGCCGCCACCGTCGGACGTCCCCGAGACGCCGTCCGACGAGCCGGACCCCGGGACCGGCGGACGGGTGACACCGGTGACCCCGTCCGAGCACCCGGTGCCGACGGGACACGCCGACCCCGAGGGGGAGCCGCCCCTCGGCGACCGGGATGCGGTCGGGGGCTTCGTGGACGTCGGCGCCATTCCCGGCTTCGACCCCGACCCGGTCTCCCCCGCCCGGTCCGGGGCCCTCCCCGCCGAGGGCACCGTCCCGGAGACGGTGACCACCCCGCCGGCGGGCGCGTCCGTGGCAGAACCGCACCGCACCGCACCGGAGTCGCCGTTGCAGCCGCGGACCGTCAACCGCGCCGAGCTCCTCCGCCGCATGACGACGGTCCTCGCGAAGCGATGCACCGCCGGCCACCTGACGCAGACCCGGTCCGAGCGGTGCCGCGTGTGCGGCGGCGCGGTGCCGCCGCAGGAGGAGGTCGAGGTCCCACCACCGGTGCTCGGGCGGCTCGTCCTCCCCGGTGGCGAGGCGTTCCCCCTGGACCGCCCCCTCGTCCTCGGTCGCGACCCACGGGTCCCCGCGGGGCACGTCGGCCTGGAGCCGCACCGTGTCCGGATCGAGGACCCGCGCGCCGAGGTGTCGAGCCAGCACGCGCTCGTCGCGACCGACGGCTGGTGGATCACCGTCCAGGACCTCGGTTCGACGAACGGGACGGTGCTCGTGGACCCGGCGGGGGCCCGCCGACCGCTCGTCCCGGGCGAGCCCCTCCCGGTCGACCCGGGTGGGCGGATCGTCCTCGCGGACATCCTCGAGATCCGCGTGGAGGCGACGCCGTGACCGGGCCCGTGATCGCGGACCGCGTCTGGGTCAGGACCCTCGGTGGGGGCGGCTTCGGGGACGTGCACCTCTACGAGAACCGCGCCCTGGGACGCTCCGAGGCGGTCAAGGTGCTGCGGGCGTCCGAGCTGTCCCCGGAGGTGGTGGCCCAGTTCCTCGCCGAGGTCAAGGCGATGGCCGGGCTCGAGCACCCGTGCGTGGTCCCCGTGTACGGCATGGGCCACTGCGTCGACGGGCGCCCCTACCTCGCGATGAAGGTCTACGGGGCGGGCACGATGGAGGACCGGGCCAGAGGCGGGCGCCTCTCGCTCGCCGAGGTCCTGCGGGCGGGGATCGGCGTCGCCGGGGCGCTCGAGACGGCGCACCGGGCCGGCCTGGTCCACCGCGACGTCAAGCCGGCGAACATCCTCGTCGACGCCGCGGGCGACATCGGTCTGACCGACTTCGGCGGGGCGGCCCGGACCGCGGCGGCCGCAGACGACCCGCACGACGAGACGGTCGGCGTCTCCCCACCCTGGTCGCCACCGGAGGTCCTGTGGTCCACGAGCAACGGTTCCGTGCAGTCCGACGTGTACTCCCTCGGTGCGACGCTGTGGCACCTCCTCGTCGGTCGCGCGCCGTTCGAGGTCATCGGGGGCGACAACTCGGACCGGGCGGTCGCGCGCAGGGCGCGGGAGGTGCCCCCGCCCGAGACGGGCCGGGGTGACGTCCCCCCGGAGCTCGACCGCCTGCTCCGCGAGGCGCTCGCCAAGGACCCGGCGCGTCGACCACGCTCGGCAGGCGACCTCGCGCGGGGACTCCTGCAGGTCGAGAAGTCCCTCGGGCTGGCCCCGACCCGGCTCGTGGTCCTGGAGCCGACCGGGCCCGGGGACCCCCGCGGACCGGTGGGCGACCCGCCGCCGGACGCCGACGGAACCGACGGGACGGTCCGCCGACCGCGTCGGGTGGCCCCGCCTCCCCGGCCCACGCGCCCCGACCTGCCGTCGGACTCGGTGGGCACGGCGCTGCGGCCGCGCCGGGTCGCCACCGGTGACGAGGGGACGGGGGACCCGACCCGGCTGCGTCCGCGGACCAGCTCGGTCGTGATCGACGAGGGTGGCGACCCGGTCGCGACCGGTGGCGTCCGGCGTCTGCTCGTCGGGGCCGGTGTCCTCCTCGTGGTGGCTGCCGCTGCCGGGGCCTGGGCCCTGGGCTCCGGCGGGGACGGGGAGGGTGTCCCCGCGGCCCGTGCCACGGTCGACGCCCCCGGCCAGGTCGACGCGCTGCAGGGTCCGGCCGGGCCGGTCAAGGTCTCGTCCGACCGGCGGGGTGGAGACGTCGTGTTCACGTGGCGGTACGACGGCGCGCTCTCCACCGACACCTACCGCCTCCGGGTCGGGGGGCCCGGCGGATCGGAGACGACGGGTGACGAGCCGACGCTCACCGTCCCGGCCCCGACGCGGGGCACGGTCTGCCTCAGCGTCATCGTCGTCCGGTCCGACGGCAGCGGAGCCACCCGAGATTTTCCCGAACCCACCTGCGGCTGAACATGATCCGACTTCTCGACTGGTGCTCGGTCATCGACGCCCGAGACCCGCTCGTCCCGGTACGTCGTTATGGGGACACCGGGAGCGCCGTCGTCCTGCGAGACCTCCGGGCTTCCTACGGTGACCCCGTGGACGGGTCGTCGCGGGAGGGGGACCGATGAGGAACGCACTGGCCGGTCGCGTGCGTCGGGTGGCGAGCGTCGTCGTCGCCCTGCTGTGTGTCGGGTCGTTCGTCGCCTACGCGGTGCTCGCCACCGGCTACCCGGTGCGCAAGGTCGACCTCGACGACTCCGGCATCTGGGTGACCTCCAACGTCGACCACACCTTCGGGCGGTTCAACCGTTACGCCTCCTTCCTCGACGCCTTCTTCAACCCTCCCGGTGGCGCCCAGGCGACCTCCGACCTCGACGTCGTGCAGGATGGGGGGACGGTGCTGGCCCGGGACGTGGGAGGCGGCCGGCTCTACCCCGTGGACGTGCGGACCGGACGGACGGTCGAGGACGCGGGCGTCGACGTCTCACCGACCGCCGTGGTGCGGATGGGTGGGGGGACCCTCGCCGTGCTGGACGTCGCGAAGGGCGAGGTCCGCGCCGTCCGCTACGACGCCGAGGGCGGCCTCCCGCCGCTCGACGCGCTGGCCGGGACGGCACCGGCGCTCGCCGCGGTGGGGCCGGCTCCCGCCCGCGACGAGGCCGCGGCCAGCTGGTCCGCGCTCGCGGTCGGGACGGACGGTGGCATCCACGTCGTCGGCCGCAACGGCCGGCTCGTCTCCGTGCCGGTGCGGGCGGGGGAGCTCGGGAAGCCGGTGGCCACGACCGTCGCCACGCAGCTCGGGCCCGTCGACGTCAGCGCGGTCGGGAACGTCCCGGTCGTCCTCGACGAGGCCTCGGGGCGCGTCGTCACGCGCGAGGGCTCCGGGTCGGTGGCCGCACCCGAAGGGGTGCTGAGGCTCCAGGCTCCCGTGGCCGCCGGTGCCCTCGTCGTCGCCTCCCCGGCTGGCCTGTACCGCGTGGGGGCGAACGGCGCCGTCGACCCCTCCGCCGTCTTCGCCGGGAACGGTGGGACCCCCGCCGAGCCGGTCGCCGTCGCCGGCTGCGTGTGGTCCGCGTGGGCCGGCAGCCCGGGACGGGTGGGTCGCAGCTGCGCGGGCGCGGCCGCGACGGAGATCCCCGTCGACCGCGAGGGGACGCTGCGTCAGCCCGTCTTCCGCGTCAACCGTGGAGCCGCCCTGCTCAACGACGTCGCCGACGGGAGGATCTTCGACCTCGAGCGACAGGAGAGCTTCTACCAGTGGAAGACCGTGAGCCCCCCGGACGACGCGTCGAGCGACCAGGCTCCGCAGAAGCAGGCGGTCGACGACAAGAAGAACAAGCCGAAGGCGCACGACGACCGGCTCGGCGCCCGCCCGGGCCGCACGACGCTCCTCCACGTGCTCGACAACGACACGGACCCGTCGGGCCAGGTGCTCTCGATCTCGGCGGTGACGGACCCCGGGAACCCGCACGCGAGCGCGGTCATCAGCCCGGACGGGCAGACCGTCCGCTACACCCTCGACGCCGACGGGGGCGACGGCGTCTTCGAGTACGACGTGAGCAACGGGGTCAGCACCGCGCGCGGGACGGTCACGGTGCAGGCCCGGGCCGAGGACGAGAACGAGGCACCCTACCGGCGCTCCGGTGTGGAGGACGCCGAGCTCGTGGTGGCCGCGGGCGGCACCATCGCGGTGCCGGTCCTGGACTCCTGGCGCGACGGCGACGGCGACCCCGTGACGATCGCGGAGGTCGAGCCGGACGCCGGGTCCGCGCTCGCCACACCGGACGGTCGCATCGAGCTCACGGCGCCCGGTTCCGGTGAGGGGGGCAGCGTCCGCATCGCCTACGGGGTGTCGGACGGCCGCGGTGACCCCACGTCCGGCGAGACCAGGGTCGAGGTGCAGCGGGGTGACGCCACACGGGCCCTCCCCCCGCGGACCGAGCCCGACGTCGCCCGGGGCGAGGCCGGCCAGCCGATCTCGGTCGCGCCGCTCGCCAACGACACCCAGGGCGCCGACCCCCTCAACCCCAAGGCAGTGCTGGCGCTCGCCGCCCCCGTCGCGGAGAAGAAGGGGGTGTCGGTCGAGACGGACACGACGACGGGGGAGGTCGTCGTCACCGCGTCGAGACCGGGCACGGTCTTCCTCGACTACGAGGCGGCGTTCGGCAGCGCCCCTCTGGAGCAGGGGCGGATCCGGATCGACGCCCTCGAGCCCGGGTCGGTCGACTCGGGGCCGGTCGCCATGCCCGACGACGCCGCCGTGCACGGCCAGTCGCCGGTCGTCGTCGACGTCCTCGCGAACGACGTCGACCCGGCCGGTGGCATCCTCACGGTCACGGCGGCCGCGGCCGAGCACCCGGACCAGGTGCAGGTGGCGGTGCTCAAGGGTCGTTGGCTGCGGGTGGTCCCGACGACGGCCGCGCTCGCCGGGGGCTCCGAGACCGTGCGCTACACCGTGACGAACGGGACGAGCGAGGCGACGGGCGACCTCGTCGTCACCCAGCTGCCCGCCATCGACAACGACCCGCCCGTGACGCGGCCGGACCAGGCGACCGTCCGGTCCGGCGACTCCGTCCTCGTGCCCGTGCTGGACAACGACACGACGAAGGGCGGGCGTCCGCTCACGCTGCGGGCGGACGTCCCCGGGCAGGAGGCAGTCGGTCGGCTCGTCGTCGTCGACCCCGCGGCGGCCCCGGGCTCCGGCGGCACCGACCTCGGGACCGCGTACGTCGCCGGCGACCGGATCCGGTACGTCGCCCCCGCCTCGGTGACGGAACCGCGCACCCTGCAGGTCGAGTACGTCGCCGAGAACGACGCGAACCAGACGGGCACCGGCCTGCTCGAGGTGACGGTGACGCCGCCCCCGGGCCCGCAGCTCGAGAACCGGGCCCCTTCGGCCCGGCCGCTGGAGGCCCGCGCCGTCGCGGGCGAGGTGCTGACGATCGACGTCGACCCGTACGGCGCCGACCCGGACGGGGACTCGACCTCGGTCCTCGGCGTCGCCTCGGCCCCGACGCTCGGGCGGGTGCAGGGTCTGTCCCCGACCGGGATCGAGTACCTGGCGTACCCGAGCAAGGACTCGACCGGCCTGGACACCTTCTCGTACACGATCACCGACCGCTGGGGCGCGACGTCGACCTCGATCGTCCGGGTCGCCGTCAGGCAGCCGGGCCTCCCGCAGCCCGCCGTGCCGGTCACCGACACCGTGACGGCCACCCCCGGGTCGTCGATCACCGTCGCCCCCCTTGACAACGACCTGTACGGCGCCACCGACCCGGTCCAGGTGCGTCCGCTCGAGGAGACCAACCCGACGCTGCCGGAGGGCACCCGGCTGGACCCGTCGACGAACGTCGTGACCCTGACCGCGCCCTCGCAGGACGCACGGCCGACGACGGTGTCGTACGGGCTCCTCGGCAACGCGGGGACGTCGACGTTGGGCGAGATCGTCGTCATCGGACAGGACGGGGCGAAGAACCCGCCGCGGGTCCGGGACGCCGTCGCGGAGCCCGGTGACGGTGGCCGCGCGTCCGCGGACGTCCTCGCGGCGGCCTACGACCCGGACGGCGACACCACCCAGCTCACGGTGACCCGGGTCGCCACTCCGGGCACGGTCAGCGGCGGTGTCGTCTCCGTGCCGATGTCGACGACCGCGCAGAGCATCCCGTTCGAGGTGACGGACGAGTCCGGAGCGACGAGCGCGGCCGTCCTCCACGTGCCGAGTGCCGGGGCCCCGGGGCCGTTCGTCCGGCCCGACGCCCTGATCCGGGTGGACGAGGGCCGGGCGGTCACGGTCCCCGTCGGGACGGTCGTCGGCGACGGTGCCGGCAAGCCCGTCACGCTGACGACGACGGACACCCTGTCGGCCTCGCCGGCCGGTCACGTCACCGTCGAGGCCGTCGGGGGGACGTCCTTCACGGTGACCGCGAAGGCGGGCTACGTCGGGCCGGCGGCGGTGACGGCGGAGGTGACCGACGGCACGAGCCTCGACGACCCCGAGGGCGTGACGCGCACCGTGACCATCCCCGTGCAGGTGGGGCCCGAGACCCCGGTCATCCGCTGCCCGGAGGACGAGCTTACCCTCGTCGCCGGAGGGCGGCCCCTCACCGTGGACCCGATGTCGCTCTGCAGCGTGTGGGCGCCCACGACCGCCATGGCGGACGGCCTGCGGTTCGACGCGACGTGGGCCGACGAGGCCGGCGGGGTCTCGGTCGAGGGATCGGGTCAGCGACGGTTCCGGCTGGACGCGAGCGGTTCGGCGAAGCCCCGGACGAAGGGCTCCCTCTCGGTCACCGCCACCGGCACCGCCGCGACCCCGTCGACGCTGCACGTCCGGGTCGTCGCCGCCCCACCCCCTCGGCTGGCTCCCATCGTCCTGCCGGAGATGAAGCAGGGCGAGACCCGCACCGTCGACCTCGCCTCGTACCTGGCGTCCTCGCTCGACGACGCGGTGCCGACCGCGGTGTCGGTGACGAAGACCTCCGGCGCGTCGGCCTCCCAGTCGGCGCAGGGCTCGACGGTCACGATCACCCCGGCGGCGGACGCGCACGGGACGATGACCTTCCGGGTCGTCGCGAGCGACGTCCCGGACCGGGCCCGTGCCGACCGCCAGGTGAGCGGCACGATCTCCTTCCAGGTCTTCGGGCGCCCGGACGCCCCGCCGCGACCCCAGGTCGGGCGGACGACCCTCAGCCACTCGGCGTCGCTCGGCTGGACCGCCCCCGCGGCCAACGGGGCCCCCATCCAGGGGTATGACGTGCAGTGGCCCGGTGGCACGCAGTCCTGCCCCTCCTCCCCGTGCACCATCACGGGCCTCGACAACGGCACCGGGGTGGCGTTCCAGGTGCGGGCGCGCAACAAGGCCGGCGACGGCGACTGGAGCCCCTCGTCGGCGACCTACATCCCGGACGAGGCACCCAAGGCGGTGCCCAACCTCCGCCAGACCGCGGCGGGCGACGGCTCCGTGACGCTCGCCTGGGGCGCGGCGGCGGTCGACGGCTCGCAGGTCACCGACTACATCGTCTCCGTCAACGGGATCCAGAAGCGCTTCGGGACGGCCCTGACCGGCACCGTGACCGGTCTGAAGAACGGACCCGCCTACACGTTCACGATCGTCGCGAAGAACCGGTACCGCCCGGGTCCGTCGACGACCGCGAAGGGCATGGCGGCGGGCACGCCCGGTCTCGACGGGCCGGTGACCTTCGGGCCGGTGGCAGCCGCCGACAGCGACACCACGGCCGTCGACGTCCGGTGGCCCGCAGGCCAACAGAACGGACCCTCGCCGATCCTCTACACCGTCACCCGCACGACCGACGGCAAGACCGTCTGCGCGGACACGCGCGCGACGCACTGCGTCGACGACGGCGTGCGGTTCGGGACGACCTACCGCTACGCGGTCCTCGGACGGACGACCTTCCTCGGGGTGACCCGGGAGTCCGCGACCCGGTCCGCGAGCATCTCCCCCGTCGGCCGACCGGCCGGCTGGTCTGCCGTCAGCGCACGACCGACGGGTGCGAACCGGGCCGTGACCGTGGACTACTCGGTGCCGGCGTCGCGAGGGGCGAGCTCGACCGTGTCGATCCTCGTCAACGGGAGCGCGGTCACCACCTTCGCGGCAGATCCCGGTGGGGTGGCCGGACAGTCGAGGACGGTCTCGGTGCCGGTGAACGGTGTCGACTACAAGATCTCGATGTCGGTGTGCAACGAGAGCGACGTGTGCTCGGTGTCGAACCCCGTCACGGTCAACGCCTACGGGCCCGTGCCGGCACCGACCATCAGCCTGTCCAGGGGTGGCAGCGCGAACCGCACCTTCACGGTGCAGGTACGCGCGGACGGCAACGGGCGCCCGGTCACGGCGACGGTGACGACGGACAGCGGCCAACGGTGGACGGTCAGCAGCGCAGGGGCCATCGACTCGTCGTGGAGCTACGCGGTCGACTACGGCACCTCGGACCGCGCCCACGTGACGATCTCGGACTCGGCCGGGCGTCCCGTGCCCGGACGGGTGAGCTCCGGCACCCAGACCTCCGACCCGCGACCCCAGCCGAAGATCTACGTCAGCCACGACGGCGCCGGTCTGGCCTACATCCGGTTGCAGGGCTTCACCCCGGGGTCGAACGTCTACTGCCACGTCGACGGGTCAGGTGGGTTCGTGAACTGGGACGTCACCTGGCGTGTCGACGGCAGCGGCAACCACCCGGCGAGCACGCGGGGGAACCAGGGCAACCTCAACGACCCGACGCACCTGCTCGGCGACGGTGAGTACACGAGGGGCGATCTGTGTGTACAGCGATAGCACGATGAAGGGGCACTCATGAGCATCAGTACGGAACAGACGCAGTGGTTCGAGCAGACCTTCGACCAGCTCGTCCGCAACGTCGACCTCGCGATCCGCGGCAAGGAGCGCATCATCCGCCTCGCGCTGACCTGCCTGCTGTCGGAGGGTCACCTCCTGCTGGAGGACAACCCCGGGACGGGGAAGACCCAGCTCGCGAAGGCCATCGCGAACACGGTCGCGGGTTCGCACAGCCGGATCCAGTTCACGCCCGACCTGCTGCCCAGCGACGTCACCGGGGTGACGATCTACGACCAGCGCACCCAGCAGTTCTCGTTCCACCGCGGGGCGATCTTCGCGACGATCGTTCTCGCCGACGAGATCAACCGGGCCTCGCCGAAGACGCAGTCCGCCCTCCTCGAGGTGATGGAGGAGGGCCACGTCACCGTCGACGGCACCCGCCACGCCGTCGGGGAGCCGTTCATGGTCATCGCGACCCAGAACCCGATCGAGCAGGCGGGGACCTACCGCCTCCCGGAGGCCCAGCTGGACCGCTTCCTCATGAAGACGAGCCTGGGCTACCCGGACCACGAGACGACCGTCGAGCTCTTCGGCCACGCGCAGACGCGCGACCGCAGTGCGGCGGTGACCCCGGTCATCAGCGCCGAACGCGTCTCGCAGATGACGCAGCTGGGTGGCCGCATCCACGTCGACCCGTCGATCCTCGCCTACGTCTCGCGGCTCGCCGAGGAGAGCCGGCGCCACCCGCACGTCGCGCTCGGGCTGTCCGTCCGCGGCGGGCTCGCCCTCATCCGCTGCGCGAAGGTCTGGGCGGCCTCCCAAGGGCGCGACCACGTGACGCCGGACGACGTCAAGGACCTCGCGCAGCCGGTCCTCGGCCACCGGCTCGTCCTCGGCGACGAGGCCCAGTTCACCGGGGTCCGCGTCGAGCGCGTCGTCGAGGACCTGCTCTCCGAGATCGCCGCCCCGTCCCAGCGTCTGGGCTGAACGAGGACCCGTGACGACCGCACCCGCCGAGCCCACACCGGCCGACCACCGCGCCCCGGCCGCGACCGAGGGGCCGAGCCGTCCTCGGGCCCGCCGCACCGGTGGGCGAGGTCGCCCGACCCGCGGGCTCGTCCGGGCCACCACCGAGGTCCGGGACACGGTCGAGCGGTGGCGGGACCTCGCGTCGCCGGTGACCCGACCCGTCGGCGCCGTGCTCGGGTGGGTCACCGGGACCGGCCGGCTCGTCCTCGTGACCGGGGTCGCCGCACTCCTCGTCAGCGGCCCACTCGGCTGGGGGGAGCTGCGGTACGCGGGCTGGAGCCTCGTCGCGCTCTTCGCCCTCTCCTGTCTGCTCACCGTCGGGCGGATGTCCCTCGCGGTCGACCTCGAGCTCGACCCCCCGCGGGTGCTCGCGGGCGACGCCTCCTCGCTCGAGGTGCGCGTGACCAACACGGGGGGCGGGCGGCTGCTCCCGGTCGCCCTGGACGTCCCCACCGCGGGCTCGACCACGCGCTTTCCCCTGCCGGCGATGGCTCCGGGCGCCGTCGAGACCGACGTCGTCGTGCTGCCGGGCCGGGCCCGTGGTGTCTACCCGGTGGGCCCGGCCGCCAGCCGACGGGGTGACCCCTTCGGTCTCCTGAGCCGTGAGGTGGTCTGGACCCGGGTCCAGGAGCTCTTCGTCCACCCCCGCACCGTCCCCCTCGACGGTCTCGGAACCGGGCTCCTCAAGGACCTCGAGGGCCGCTCCACGAACGAGGTGTCGATGAGTGACCTGGCCTTCCACGCCCTGCGCGAGTACGCGCCCGGCGACGACCGTCGGCACATCCACTGGCTGTCGTCGGCGAAGCGCTCGGCCGCGAGCGGCTCCGACGACTTCATGGTGCGCCAGTTCCTCGACACCCGCCGGTCGCACGTCGGTGTGCTCCTCGACACCCTGGCCAGCACCTGGCTCGACGAGGAGGACTTCGAGACCGCCGTGGCCGTCGGCGCGTCCGTCGCCGTCCGCACCCTCCAGGACGGGATGGACCTCAGCGAGGCGGTCGGACCGCACGTGGTGTCCCGACCGGCCCGGCACACCGCGCTCGACGTCTTCTCCCGGGCGACGCCCGACGAGGTCCCGCTCGAGACGGCTGCCGGCCTGCTCGCCCACGCGGCGCCGGACCTCAGCTCGGTTCTCGTCGTCACGGGTGCGCTCGCCGAGTTCGGCCGGCTCCGACGCGCCCGGCGGGTGTTCGGCCCGGACGTCAACGTCGTCGCGGTGCGGGTGGAGGCGGGCGCCGCCCCAGGGCGCCAGCGCACCGGGGGGATCACCGTGCTCACGGTCGGGTCCCTCGCCGACCTGCCGCTCCTCCTCCGGGGAGGCGGAGCCGCATGAGCACGGAGACTGCCCGGGTGCCCTCACGCACGGGTTCCCGCACCATCGGCCGGATCGCCGTCACCGGGCGACCGACGCGCGAGGACCTCGTCGACGCGGGGTTCGTCGTCGTCCTCGGTCTCGTCGCGCTCTCGAGCCTGCGGACCTCCTTCGACTCCCTCGGTTTCCTCGCCGTCGGGGCGACCGGTCTGCTCCTCGGTGTCGCCGTCGCCCACGTCGCGACGGTCCTGCGGCAGCCCTGGGTCGTCCTCGCCCTCCTCACCGTGCTCGCCTTCTTCGTCGCGGGCGGTGCTGTCGCCCTGCGGCCTCGCGCGATCGGGGGGGTGCTGCCCGGCCCACAGGTGCTCCGGGAGCTCGGGACGGTCTCGGTGACCGGGTGGAAGGACTTCCTCACGACCCTGCCACCGGTCGACGGGTCCGGGCCCTTCCTCGTCCTGCCCTACGCCCTCGGCCTCGCGACCGGTGCCGCCGCCTTCGCCTGGGCGCGCCGCAGCAGCCACGCGGCTCGCCCGGTGCTCGTCCCCCTCACCGCGGTCGCCCTCGGCATCCTCCTCGGGACGGTCGCCCCGGGAGACCTCCTCGTCCGCGGGCTGGCCGTGGGTGCCCTCGCCGTCGTGTGGATCGGGCTGCGGCAACGCCGGACCGTGCAGGTCGTGGGTCACGGCGCCCGCCACCGCCAGGAGGCCGTCGTCGCCGTCGTCCTCCTCGCCGTCGCCCTCGGCGTCGGCGCCGGCGCGGGCCGGGCCTCCCAGCCCGGTGGGGAGCGTTTCGTCCTGCGCAGCCTCGTCGCTCCGCCCTTCGACATCACGCGCTACCCCAGCCCGCTCGTCGGCTTCCGGACCTACACCGAAGGTGCGCAGCGGGCCTGGGACGAGCCGATGCTCCAGGTGTCGGGTGTGCCCGCCGGTGGGCGGCTGCGGCTCGCGGTGCTCGACGACTACTCGGGCACGGTCTGGGCGGCCACCTCGCCCGAGCGCGGCGGCGGGTTCCGTCGCGTCGGCACCTCCATCGCGCCCTCCGGTGAGGACCCCACGACCGCGCCGGCCACCGTGACCGTGCGCGTCGAGGACTACTACGCGGGTGACAACGGCCTCAACCTCTGGGTCCCCGGAACGGGGTCCTCGACGCGGGTGCTGTTCGCCGGGCCTCGGGCGCGGGCCCTGGCGGACGGCCTGCGCTACGACGCGGGCACGGGCCAGTCGGTCGTCAGCACCCGCCTCGCCGCCGGTGACACCGTGACGTCGACCGAGCGAGCGGTGCCGCTCGTCCCGGAGAGCGGGTTCCGGGCCGGCGCCGGGGCGACCGTCGACACCGGGCTGACCGCGTTCGTCGGCCCGGCGGCCGCGAAGCTCGCCGGAAAGGACGCCGCCGCCGGGTCGTCGTGGGAGGCGCTGCAGGCCGTCGGTGCGGCCCTGCGGTCCCGCGGGGCCTACTCGGACGGCAGCGGGGCAGGGCAGGCGCAGTACCTGCCGGGCCACGGCGAGGGTCGTCTCGCGTCCTTCCTCGGCGCCCGTCAGCCGGTCGGCAACGACGAGCAGTACGCGAGCACCTTCGCCCTCGTCGCGAACGACCTCGGCATCCCCGCCCGCGTCGTCCTCGGTGCCCTGGTCCCCGAGGGGGGAAGGGTCACCGGCAAGGACGTGCACGCGTGGGTCGAGGTCCGCGACGCGTCCGGCCGGTGGTACGCGGTGCCACGCGAGCGCTTCATGCCCGACCGGGACAAGACACCCGACGAGAACCCGCCCCCGCCCGTCGCCGAGGAGAACGCCGCCGAGGTTCCGCCGCCGAACGCGGTGCGCCCGCCCGGCTCCCTCGACGCCCTCCTGTCCAACGAGCCCACGACCGTGGAGCCGTCGGACCCCGGTGACGGGCCGCTCGTGCCGGCCTGGGTGCTCACCGTGCTGCGCTGGGTGGCCGTCCCCGTCGGCGGCGTCGTGGGCCTCGCGCTGCTCCTCGCGGTCGTCCGTGGGCTCCGGGCCCGCCGGCGTCGCGGAACCGGTCCGCCGAGCCGTCGGCTCGCCCAGGGGTGGACCGAGGTGGTCGACCGCGCCCGCGACCTCGGCGTCGTCGTCCCCAAGGGCCTGACCCGGCGGGAGCAGGCGCGGATCACGGGCTTCGCCGCCCTCGCCGCCCGGGCGGACGCCGCCGTGTTCGGTGCGGGTGAGCCGGACGACGACGAGGTGGCCCGCTTCTGGTCCGCCGTCCGGACCGCCCGCGGTGACCTCACCCGTCGCGCGTCGCTCCGTCGGCGGGTGACCCGACGACTCGCCGTGACCTCGCTGCTGCACCGCGACCCCCGCCCGGTCGAGACCCGTCCGGCCGCGTCCACCGTCCGGCCACGGCGGCGGCCGGTACGGCGGCTGCGCCACGTAAGGAGCGCCTCGTGAAGCTCAAGGTCACCCTGCGTCGAGGCGGAGGGGCCGCGACGGACCTCCTCGTGACCGCGGATGCGTCGACGACCGTGGGCGAGCTCGCGGGCCACCTGGCGCTGTCCGATCCCGACCGCTCGTCGGGACCCGGCCTCGCGGAGGTCACCCTCGCCGTGGTGCGCGACGGGGAGCGCGTGCTCGACCCGAGGACCCCGCTCGCCGACAGCCCGCTCCGGTCCGGCGCGACCATCCGCCTCGCGGAGGTCGAGACGCAGTTCGCCGTCTCCGCGAGCGCGTCGGTCGGGGTGTGCACCGTCCACGAGGGCCCCGACGCCGGCGTCGAGATCCCCCTCCTGTCCGGCACCAACATGGTCGGACGGCAGCGGGGCAGCGAGATCCGGCTGTCGGACGTCATGGTCTCCCGGGCCCACGCCCGGGTCAACGTCACCGACCACGTCGAGGTCGTCGACACCGGCTCGGCGAACGGGGTCGAGGTCAACGGGGGGCTGGTGTCCCGGGCGGTGGTCAGGCCGGACGACCGCGTGCGGGTCGGCGACTCCGTGCTGTCCTTCCGACTCACGACGCAACCGACCGCCGCGGGGCGGACCGAGTCGTCTGCGGTGGGGTTCATCCGCTCACCACGGCTCGCACCGCGCTACGCCGGAAAGGAGTTCGAGCCCCCCGAGGCGCCACAGCGCACGCAGGCCCACAGCTTCCCGATGACGATGCTCGTCCTGCCGGTGCTCATGGCCGGGATCCTGTACCTGACGACGCGGCAGTGGACCTCGATCCTCTTCGCGGCGCTCTCGCCGCTCATGATGATCGGCTCGTGGTGGGAGCAGCGGCGACAGGGCCGCCGCGTCGACCGAGCCGCCCTCGCCGCCTACCGCGAGGACCTCGACCTGCTCGTCGAGGAGGTGCGGGAAGAGGCGGAGGTCGAGGCGGCGGCGCGCCGGGCGGAGTACCCGTCGGTCGCCGAGTGCCTGGAGGCCGCCCACCAGCGCCGACCGCTCATGTGGACGCGGCGGCCGGGCGACTGGGGCTTTCTCGAGCTGCGGCTCGGTCGGGGCACCCTCGCGAGCCGCTCGACCGTCGCGCCCATCGAGGGGAGGAACGCCCCGCGCGAGCTCCTGGCGGAGGGGCGCGAGCGTCTCGCGCACCTCGGGACCGTCGCGGACGTCCCGGTCGTCGCCACCCCGGCGACGACCGGCGGCATCGGGATCGCCGGTCCGCGGGGTGCCTCCGTCGCGGCCGCCCGGGCGCTCGTCGTGCAGGTCGCCGCACTGCACTCGCCGGCGGAGGTGGCGGTCACCCTGCTCACCTCCCAGCGCAGCGCGCCGGACTGGGAGTGGCTCAAGTGGCTGCCGCACGTCGACGCCCCGTGGAGCCCCGTCGAGGCCCGCCACCTCGCGTCGGACCCGCGGGCCGCCGTCGTGCTCCTGACGGCCCTCGAGGCCCTGGTCGCGCGGCGCGCCGAGGAGGAGTCCGCCGAGGGGCCGGCCGTGCTCGTGGTCATCGAGAGCAGCGCCCCCGCGGACTTCGGCCGGCTCGTCGAGCTGTCCGAGCACGGCTGGCGCCACGGGGTGCACGTCTGCTGGGTCGCCCCCGACCTCGAACAGCTGCCGGCGGCCTGCCGGACCTTCGTCGACACCTCGACGGTGTCGGAGTCGGGCGTCGGGTTCGTCCACGAGGCCGCCTCCGTCACGCCCGTCGCCACGGAGACCGTGTCCGGCGAGGACGCCTTGGCCTTCGCCCGCTCGCTGGCCCCGGTCGTCGACCTCGGCGCCCGGAACGAGGACGCGAGCGACATCCCCCGGTCCATCGCCTTCCTCTCGATGGAGGGGTACGAGGCGCTCGGCGACCAGCCCGAGGCCGTCCTCGAGCGGTGGACGCAGAACCACTCCGTCCTCACCGGCCCGCGGGCCTGTGAACCGTGGTTCAAGGAGGCGTCCTTGCGGGCCGCGGTCGGCCACAGCGGGCCGTCCCTGCTCCACCTCGACCTGCGCAGCGACGGCCCGCACGCGCTCGTCGGCGGCACGACGGGTGCGGGGAAGTCGGAGCTGCTCCAGGCGTGGATCCTGTCGATGGCGGCGAACCACAGTCCGCAGCGGCTCACCTTCCTCCTCGTCGACTACAAGGGTGGCTCCGCTTTCGCCGACTGCGCGAACCTGCCGCACACGGTCGGGATGGTGACCGACCTCGACTCCCACGGGGTGCAGCGCGCCCTCGAGTCCCTCTCGGCCGAGCTACGCCATCGCGAGCACGTCCTCGAGCGGGCGAAGGCGAAGGACCTCATGACGATGGAGAAGAAGTGGATGCCGTCCGCGCCGCCGAGCCTCGTCATCGTCGTCGACGAGTTCGCGGCCCTGGTCCAGGAGGTCCCCGAGTTCGTCGACGGTGTCGTCAACGTCGCGCAGCGCGGGCGGTCGCTCGGGCTGCACCTCGTGCTCGCGACGCAGCGGCCGGCCGGGGTCATCAAGGACAACCTGCGGGCCAACACCAACCTGCGTCTCGCGCTCCGCGTGGCCGACGAGGCCGACTCCACGGACGTCCTCGGGTCCGCGGAGGCGGCGTTCTTCGACCCCGACCTGCCCGGCCGTGCCGTCTCGAAGACCGGGCCCGGGCGACTCGTGCCGTTCCAGACGGCCTACGCCGGAGGGCACACCGGCGCCGGCCCCTCGACACCGGACATCAGGGTGGAGGAGCTCGTCCTCGGCGTCGGGGCTCCATGGGAGCTTCCCGAGGCCACCGCCCCGGCGGAGACGGACGTCAAGGCGCCGACCGACATCTCGCGCGTCGTCGCGACGATCCGGGCGGCCAACGACCTGGCCGCCCTTGCGCCCCCGCGCCGACCGTGGCTCAAGGCCCTCGACGCGGTCTACGACCTCGTGCCGCTGGCCCGGCATCAGCGGGACCCGGGCGACCGGTTCGTCCTCGGGATGGTCGACCTGCCCCGCGACCAGGTGCAGCGGGTGGTCGCGTTCGAGCCGGAACGCTCGGGGAACCTCGCGGTGCTCGGCGCGTCCGGTGCGGGCAAGAGCACGGTGCTGCGGACCCTCGCCGTGGCGGCGGGCCTGGGTCACCACGACGGTCCCACGTGGGTGTACGGGCTCGACTTCGGGACCCAGAGCCTCATGATGATCGAGGAGCTGCCGCACGTCGGCGCGGTGGTCAAGGGCTCGGACGACGAACGGGTGCGGCGGCTCATCTCCTGGCTGGGTGATCTCGTCGAGGAGCGAGCGGCCCGGTACGGCGCCGTGGACGCGGCGTCGGTCATCGACTATCGGACGAAGTCCGGGAACCACGACGAGGCGCGTGTCCTGCTGCTCGTCGACAACCTCGGGGGCTTCCTCAAGGCCTACGAGGGCCACGAGGTGTGGATCGACCGACTCACCGCGATCGCGAGCGCAGGGCATCGCTCCGGTGTGCACGTGGTCTTCACGTCCGACCGCTCCGGGGGGACGCCCGTCCAGCTCGCGGCGACCGTGCAGCAGCGGCTCGTCCTGCGGATGACGTCGCTCGAGGAGTACGACAACCTCGGCGTCCCACGGACGGTGCTGACCCCGTCGTCGCCTCCGGGGCGGGCGGTGTGGGAGGGGAACGAGATGCAGGTCGCCGTGCTCGGGACCTCGCCGGCGTTCGGCGAGCAGGCGCAGCGGGTGAGGACGATGGCGGAGGCGCTGCGGCGTGCGGGCGTGCCCGAGGCGCCGCCGGTGCGCCGGCTGCCGGAGGACGTGGCGCTCGCCGACCTCCCCGCATCCCGAGGTGAGGAGATCGTGGTGGGTGTCTCCGACTACACCCTCGGGCCGATGTCCGTCCTGCCCGAGGGGACCTTCGTCGTGGCCGGACCTCCGGTCTCGGGCCGGACGACGGCGCTCGCGACGATCGTGGCGGCGGCACGACGCCGGGACGCGTCGACCGAGAGCTACCTGTTCACCCAGGACCGCCGCAGCCCGCTGCTCCACGACCCGGGGTGGACCGCGACGGCACTCGGCACGGACCAGGCGGACGCGCTGGCCGGACGGCTCGCGACGGTCTTCGCCCGAGACCTGGTCCGACCCGTCGTCGTGGTCGTCGAGAAGGCCGCCGACTGGGACGGCTCGACGGTCGAGCTCGTCCTCGAAGAGGTCGTCCGCTCCGCGGTGCGCGTCGGGGCCTTCGTGGTGACCGACTCCGAGCCCTCTCTCGTCCAGCGCCCCTACAACCTGGTCGGCGCACTCAACACGTCCCGGCGCGGCTTCCTGCTGCAACCGGACGCCGGGTCCGGGGACTGCTTCGGCGTCCGCCTCCCGATCCGGACCGCCCGGCGGGACTTCCCGCTCGGGCGTGGCTACCTGGCGGGAGGTGGCCGCGTGCACCTCGGCCAGCTCGCCGTCTCACGCACCCCCAGCTCCGCCAGTTCGCCTGTCCTGTCACTCGATTCGGTGACGTGACGGTAGCCGGCGGAGCCCGGAGGATGGATCCACGCAGGACCTCGCGGACGTCGAGGACCACGACGCACAAGGAGCACGACATGGCACGACTCGGAATGGACGTCGACGAGGTCGAGCGCGTCGCGGGGGGGCTGCACCAGCAGTCGGCCGCGCTGCAGCAGGCGATCTCGCAGATCACGACCCTCGTCAACCAGGCGGTCCACGTCTGGGACGGGCAGGACTCGCGGCAGTTCGCCGACTGGTGGAACTCGCAGCACAAGCCGGCCCTCACCAAGGCGTCGCACGCCATCGAGGAACTGAGCCGCACGGCCAAGAAGAACGCCCAGGACCAGCGGCAGGTCTCGGGCCACTGACCTCCATCCGGGTGGGCGTCCCTGACAGGCGCCCACCCGGATGGACCGCGGCCGAGGAGGGCGCATGAGCAGACTGGGGATGGACGCGGATGTCGTCGAGTCCGTCGGGCGGCAGCTGACGCGACAGGGGCACTCCGTGCAGTCCGTCGTCCGGACCGTCGACTCGATGGTCGCGACGGCGGAGGCGTCGTGGTGGGGGTCCCGGGGCCGCGCCTTCGTCGCGGAGTGGCGCACGGTGCACCGTCCCGCCCTCCTTCGCGCGGCCGGCTCGGTGGAGGGGCTGGGCCGATCCGCACTGAACAACGCCCACGAGCAGCGAGACACCAGCGCGACCACGGGCGCGACCGCCGGCGGAGGTGACCGGACGGCCCGTCCGACCGCCGCCGCCGCGTCAAGCGGACCGTGGGCGTTCGATGATCTCTCCGCGTTGGTCGACTCGCTCGGGACCCCCATAGCCTGGGCGCACTTCCTGGCCGGTGTGGGGCACAACGCGAACCTCGTGGGCAGGTACTCCGACGACACCCTGGAGGTTCTCGGAGGACTGTCGAAGGCGGCACGCATGTTCGGGGCCCATCTCCAGCCCTCGGATCTCTACTTCAAGGCATGGCTCGACGGACCTCTGACCGTCAACGGCCCCCTCGACTCCTTGGCCAGGTCATCGGCGGTCAAGGAGCTCGGTCTCCTCGGGACCGGTGTGTCTCTGATCGGCAACGCGCTGCAGCTCACCGACCCGAACAGCGACGCCCTCCATCGGACGACCGCCGTGACGAACTCCGTGGCCGATGTCATGAAGGCGGCCGGGCCGCCCCCCGTGAAGCTTGCCGGCATGGTCGGCTCGGCCGCCGGCATCATCGCCGAGGAGGTCCCGCGAGTGGACTGGTCGCTCGACGGGTTGGCGTCCACGGTGTCGTTCGCGGCGAAGAACCCGCACGTGGTGCTCGAGGAGACCGGCAAGGCGGTCTTCTCGGTGATTCCCCGGGTATTGTTCTGATGGCTGCTCCGACAGGCCAGCAGCTCGTGGTCGTGACCGACGACGAGCTCCTGGCGACAGCGGCCCTCCTCGGCATGTCGTGGGTCAGGCCGCTCCTGACGGTGGACCCGAGCTCCCGTCCGCAGGTCGCGGCGGCGGTCGTCCGTGGCACGACGACGCTCGCCCTGCGTGGCCTCCTCGTCGGAGACGAGCTCGACGGGGCCCTCCACCACGTGGTCGTCGCGGTGGGTGACACGGTGCCCGCCCTCACGGCGTACGAGGCGGACGCCGCGCTCGACCACGTGCCGGGTTCACCGATCGTCGAGTGGTACGCGGGCCACGACCTCCTCCGGGTGGCAGCGTTGACCGGCGTCAACACCTTCAGCACGGCAACCCGGGAAGCAGCCGTCACCTTGGTGGCGGGCCTGGCGGACGACACCGACGGCGAGCGCCACACGGTGGTTCTCGGGCCCGACGCGGCCGGACGACGGGCGGGCCTGGTCGCCTCCCGGCTCGGTGGCCGGCGAATGGAGGTCGGCCAGGCCCGGGACGCCGAGTTCGCGAAGCCTCTCGACTGGCCGGCAGCGGTCCGCGACCTCCTCGTGGCGGTCGGATGACCCGGGTCCCGGGACTAGGTGTACCCGGCCATCAGGTTGGTGACAGACGGCTGGTCGGTGGGAGTCCGCCGAGGGCGGTGTGGCGTCGCTGAGTGTTGTACAGCTCGAGCCAGGGGGCAAGGGCGTCGGCGCGGGCTTGGTTGCTGGTGAAGACCTGCCGGTAGGCCCATTCGG
>NZ_JAHHWP010000029.1:0-62763 GCF_018729305.1 Phycicoccus mangrovi
TTCAGACGAGCGTTAGCGTGGGCCACGAGAACCTCCGGGCGGTGTAGGACCTAGACAATCCACACCTCACCCGGAGGTTCTCCTCGTCGTCAACGCCTACGCGTCACCAACGTCCCGGCCGAGTACACCTAGACGCCCGGGCGGGTGTCGGCGGGTCGTGCTGCACTGGGGCGGTCGACGACGAGGAGGAGCGGCATGACGGTGCGGTGGACGGTGACCGTGGACTGCGCGGAGCCCGGGAGGGTCGCCGCCTTCTGGCGCGAGGCGCTCGGCTACGTCGACGCGCCGCCACCGGAGGGCTTCGGCTCGTGGGAGGAGTGGAACCGCACCTTCGGGGTCCCGGAGGAGGAGTGGGACGACGGCGCGTTCCTCGTCGACCCGGACGGCGCGCTCCCCCCGCTCTCGTTCCTCAGGGTGCCCGAGGCCAAGGTGGCGAAGAACCGGCTGCACCTCGACCTCCAGGTGAGCGGTGGCCGGCACCGTCCGCCGGCCGAGCGTCGGGCCGCACTCGACGCCACCGTGCGCCGGCTGCTGGCGGCGGGGGGCTCGGTCCTCGCCGAGCACCACCACGACGGCGCGCTCGACCACGTCGTCGTCGCCGACCCCGAGGGCAACGAGCTCTGCGTCGTGTGACCCTCGCGGCCGGCGTCACATGGTCGGGCGCGCCTGCGCGAGACGCCAGGTCCGGCCCTCCGGGTCGACGACCTCGAAGAACGGCAGCCCCCAGGGGCTGACGACCTCCCCCACCGCATCGCCGCCACGGGCCGCCGCGCGCTCGCGCTCGGCGTCGAGGTCGTCGACGTAGAGCCACGGCTCATCGGCCACCGCGTCGAGCGTCGCACCCTCGGGCAGGGGCTCGACGACGACGGAGGCGCCCCCGGCCCGCAGCTCGAGCCACGGATGGCCGTAGGCGGTGTGGGGCAACGGGTCCGGCCCCTGCGGCAGGGGGTCCGGCCCCTGCAGGCCGAGCACGTCCGCGAGCCACCGGGCGGCGGCCGCCGGCCGCGCGTAGCGCACCGTCAGGCCGAAGCGGGCGATGTCGTGCACAGCCCGGTCGGCGCCCTCGCGACGCTGCACCCACGGCCCGAACCACTTCGGCACGGTGCGGACCCACGCGGTCCCGCCGGCGTCTCGGCCACCCGGACGCAGGGTGGCGATGACGCTCACCAGCGTGCCCGCCGCGACGGCCTCGAAGGTGACCTCGGTCGTCACGTCGTCGAGCGAGCTGTCGAAGGCGAGGCGCCGCCCGGGCTCCCACGCGGTGATGCGCGCGAGCTCGAGGACGTCCTGTCCCGCCTCGTCGTACACCTCGAGGAGCCGGCCGCCCGGTCCGGGCTCGCAGCGCATCGAGCGCAGCCGGCCCCCGTCGACGTGGTTGATCGGCCCGCGCACCCACCAGAGGTCGAGCTCGTCGGTGAAGACGGCGAACGCGACGTCCGGCGGCGCCGGGACCTCCACCCGCGAGGTCGTCGTCGTGCCCTGCTCCTGCTCGGTCATCCGTCCGCTCCCGTCGTCGTGCGCAGCTCGACGTGGCGGCGGTAGGCCGCGAGCTGCTCGTCCCACCCGGCCTGCACCCGGTCGAGCCAGGTGCGGACCTCCTCGACCGGCCCGCCGTCCAGCCGGAAGACACGCAGCCTCGCGTCACCCTCTCCGCGCGCGTCGACCACGAGGCCTGCCGCCAGCAGGGTGCGCAGGTGCTTGCTCATCGTCGGGGCGCTGACCCCGACCCGCCGGGCCAGCTCCCCGGCCGGCTGCGGTCCGGCGGCAAGCTCCTCGACGACGCGGGCCCGCACCGGGTCCGCGAGCGCGCGCAGCACGCTCGTCCTCGCCGTCACTTCCGTGCTCATGACGGCAATGTTTGCCGCTAATGGCAAGTGATGTCAAGGGCCCCCACCCGAAGAACCTGCGTGCGGACGTGCATCATCTGACGAAAGTGTCAGTTCCTGCACGCCTCGGCCCGCACGAGACGTGCATCACCTGACGAAAGTGTCAGTTCCTGCACGCCCCGCACGGCACCCCCGCGCGCAGGAGTCGACGAATGTGTCGGTTCCTGCACGGTCAGACGCCGAGCGAGACCGACACCGTCACGACGTCCCCGAGCTCGACGCCCTCACGGCGCCGCACCGCGAGCTTGAGCGGCAGGAGGTAGCCGCCGTCCTTGGGGAACAGCGACGTCGTGAAGTCGCTGCCCCCGAGCCGGCCCGCCACCGGGATGCAGCCCCAGCCGTAGGTCGCCAGCCGTGCGACCTCGTGGACGCGGGCCTCGGCCTCGGGCAGCGCGACGAAGTGGTGCGGCGCCGGGCCGCGCCACTCGACGACCTCCCCCGTGAACTCCAGGTCCATCGCGCCAGCGTAGGACCGTCCCCGAGCCCCGCGCCCATCGCGAACGCGTGTGAAACCGCCGGGCTCCCCCGGCGGTTTCACACGCGTTCGGGCAGAGGGAAGGGCGGCGGAGAGGTCGGGTCAGCGCCAGCGGGAGGCGGCGCTGAGCACCGCCAGCGCGGCCGGCCCGGCGCTCGAGGCCCGCAGCACGGTCGACCCCAGCCGCACCGTCCGCGCCCCGACCGCCTCGAGCGCCGCGACCTCCTCCGGGGCGATGCCGCCCTCGGGGCCGACGACGACGAGCACGTCCCCGGCGTCCGGCAGCGACACCCCGGCCAGCGGCGCCTCGGCGTCCTCGTGCAGCACGAGGACGAGGGCCGCCTCCCGGGCGCGCTCGACGAGCCCCGCGGTCGTCACGGTCGGGCCGAGCACCGGGCGACGGGTGCGCCGCGACTGCTTGGTCGCGGCGACGAGCACGGCGTCCCACTTGCGGCGTGCCTTCTCGCCGCGCTCCCCGCGCCACTGGACGATGCTGCGCGCGGCCTGCCACGGCACGACCTCGTCGACCCCGCACTCCGTCGCGGACTCGACCGCCTGGTCGTCGCGCTCCCCCTTGGCGAGGGCCTGGACGAGGACGAGGCGCGGCGCGGGCTCGGGCTCGTCGCGGACCTCGTCGACCCTCAGGTCGAGGGCGTCCCGGTCGACCCCGACGACCTCCCCCTCGACGGCTCGCCCCGACCCGTCGGCGAGCACCAGCCGCTCGCCGACCCGGGTGCGCCGCACCGCCACCGCGTGCCGCCCCTCGGCGCCGTCGAGGCGCACGACCGACCCGGGCCCCACGGCGTCGAGGGTCCCGGCGGGGACGAGGTGGACGGGCAGCGTCATCGGGCTGGGAGCGTCGTCGGACGAGCCGGAGGTCAGCGGGCCTTGAAGGCGTCGCGCAGCTTGCCGAAGAGACCGCCGTCGGCGGGGTTGGCCATCCTCCCCTGCGGACGCTCCTCGCCGCGCAGCGCCGCGAGCCGCCGCAGCAGCTCCTCCTGCTCGCCGTCGAGCCTCGTCGGGGTCTGCACGCTCGTGTGGACGATGACGTCGCCGCGCCCGCCGCCGCGCAGGTGGGTGACGCCCAGGCCGCGCAGGGTCAGGGTGTCGCCGGACTGCGTGCCGCGCTTGATGTCGAGCTCCTGCGCCCCGTCGAAGGTGTCCATCGAGAGGGACGCCCCGAGCGCCGCGGCGGTCATCGGCAGCTCGACGCTCGCGTGGAGGTCGTCGCCGCGCCGCTGGAAGACGGGGTGCTTGCGGACCGCGACCTCGACGTAGAGGTCACCCGCCGGGCCGTTGCCGGGGCCGACCTCGCCCTCACCGGCCAGCTGGATGCGGGTGCCGGTGTCGACACCGGCCGGGACGCGCAGGGTGAGGGTGCGGCGGGTGCGGACCCGGCCGTCGCCGCTGCACTCGTAGCAGGGGTCGGTGATGATCTGGCCGAACCCCTGGCAGGTCATGCACGGACGGGTCGTCATCACCTGGCCGAGGAAGCTGCGCTGGACCTGGCGGATCTCGCCGCGGCCCTCGCAGACGTCGCAGGTGCGCGTCCCGGTGCCGGGCTGGCGGCCGTCGCCGTGGCAGGTGCCGCAGCCGACCGCGGTGTCGATGGTCAGCTCCTTCTCGCCACCGAACACGGCGTCGCCGAGGTCGATGTCGAGGCGGACGAGCGCGTCCTGGCCGCGAGCGGTGCGCGAGCGGGGGCCGGCGTTCGGCCCGGCCGCCTGCCCGCCGAAGAACGCGTCCATGATGTCGCTGAACGAGAAGCCCTGGCCGAACCCGGCGGCGCCCCCGGAGTAGGGGTCGGCGCCCATGTCGTACTGGCGGCGCTTGTCGGCGTCGGAGAGCACGTCGTAGGCCTGCGAGACCTTCTTGAACTGCTCCTCGGCCTCGGGGCCGGGGTTGACGTCGGGGTGCAGCCGGCGCGCGGCCTTGCGGTAGGCGCGCTTGATGTCCTCGGGGCTCGCGTCGCGCGCGACGCCGAGGTCGGCGTAGTAGTCGTTCACGGGTGGGGGGTCCTCCGTGGGTCGGTGTGGTGGCGGGGTCCGCGCGGGTCAGTCCGCGAGGATCCGGGAGACGTAGGTGGCGACGGCACGCACGGCGGCCATCGTCGAGGGGTAGTCCATGCGGGTGGGGCCGACGACTCCGAGGCCGGCGACGAGGTCGGTGCCCGACCCGTACCCGGTGCTCACCATCGACGTCGACTGCAGCCCGGCGTAGGGGTTCTCGTGCCCGATGCGCACCGCGAGGCTGCCGCCCTCCTCGGCGACCGTGCCGAGCAGGCGCAGGAGGACGACGTGCTCCTCGAGCGCCTCGAGCACCGGGCCGATGCTCGCCGTGAAGTCGCCGCCGGCGCGGGCGAGGTTGGCCGTGCCGGCGAGGACGAGCCGCTCCTCGCGCTCCTCGACGAGGGAGTCCTCGAGCGCGCCGACGACCGCCCGCACGACCGGACGCGCTTCAGCGTCGAACCGCTCGGGGACGCCCGCCAGCTCGGACGAGGCGTCGGCGAGGGTCCGGCCCGCCGTCGCCGCGTTGAGCTCGGTGCGCAGCGCCGAGAGGACGCGCTCGCCGTCGGTCGTCAGGTCGGTGGGGACCTCGATGACCCGCTGCTCGACCCGGCCGGTCGTCGTGATGAGGACGACGAGCAGCCGCTGGGGGCCGATCGGCACGAGCTCGACGTGGCGCACCGAGGACCGCGACAGCGACGGGTACTGGACGACGGCGACCTGCCGGGTCAGCGACGCCAGCAGCCGGACGGTGCGGTCGACGACGTCGTCGAGGTCGACGGCCCCCTCGAGGAAGTGCGCGATCGCGCGCTGCTCGGCAGTCGACATCGGCTTGATCTGGGAGAGCCGGTCGACGAAGAGCCGGTAGCCGGCGTCGGTCGGCACCCGGCCGGCGCTCGTGTGCGGCGCGGCGATGAGGCCGTCCTCCTCGAGCGCGGCCATGTCGTTGCGCACGGTGGCCGCGGAGACGCCGAGGTGGTGGCGCTCGAGCAGCGCCTTGGAGCCGACCGGCTCGGACGTGTGCACGTAGTCCTGGACGATGGCCCGGAGCACGCGCAGGCGGCGATCCTCGCTCATCGGGGCTCCTCCTCGGGCGGCTCGTCGGGTCGGGCGGCACGGCGGGCTCTGGCACTCTCGCCGTCCGAGTGCCAATGCTACGTCGTCGCACCGTCCCGCGCGAAAGCCGAGGGGGGCTCCCGCGTGCCGCTCCCGGCGACCGTCGCCGCCCGCGGCTAGCCTCGCGGCCGTGGTGGACAGGTACGGATCCGACGTGCTCTCGGGCGACTGGCGCGCTCCCCGGCGGGGGCGCTCGGTCGAGCTGCCGGCCGAGCCCGGCACGGTCGTCGAGGACGTGGAGACCGGATGGGTCGGCGCCGTCGTGCGCGTCGAGAAGGCCGGCGGCGTCCACGTCGTCCACCTCGAGGACCGGCGGGGCCGGAGCAAGGGTTTCCGGCTCGGGCCGGGCTTCCTCGTCGACGGCTCCCCCGTGACCCTCGTCGCGCCGCGGGCCGCCGAGGCCCGGCGCCTCGCCGCCGCCAAGGCCGCGGGCACCCGGACGGCCAGCGGCTCGGTCGCGGTCCACGGGCAGCGCGCCCGCGTCGCGAGCGGCTCGCGCATCTTCGTCGAGGGCAAGCACGACGCCGAGCTCGTCGAGAAGGTCTGGGGGCACGACCTGCGCGTCGAGGGCGTCGTCGTCGAGATGCTCGACGGCGTCGACGACCTCGCCGGCGCCATCCGCGACTTCGCCCCCGGCCCCGGCCGCCGGATGGGCGTGCTCGTCGACCACCTCGTGCCGGGCACCAAGGAGTCGCGCGTCGTCGACGAGGCACGCGCGCTGCGTCCCTGGGCGCAGCACGTGCTCGTCGTCGGCCACCCCTACGTCGACGTCTGGCAGTCGGTGAAGCCCGGCCGCCTCGGGATGGACGCGTGGCCGGTCATCCCGCGGGGGACCTCGTGGAAGCACGGCATCGCGGCGCACCTCGGCTGGCCGCACGCGACCCAGGCCGACATGGCGCAGGCGTGGCGGCGCATCCTCGCCTCGGTCGACTCGTGGACCGACCTCGAGCCCGAGCTGCTCGGACGCGTCGAGGAGCTCATCGACTTCGTGACGGCGCCCGAGTAGGCGTCAGCGGGCGGCCCGTGCGGCGGCGACGCCGACCTCGAGCCAGCCCGCCAGCGCGTCGTCGTCCTCGAGGACCGACGCGTGGACGTCGACCCAGCCCCGGCTGGCCCGCCCCTTCATGACCATCGGCTCGACCCCGGGGCGCGCGACGAGCTCGTCGAAGCGCTCCGGACCGGTCCGCACGAGGAGCCCGCGCGACCCGACCGAGCACGCGAGCGCACCGTCGACCATGAAGGCGACGCCCCCGAACATCCGCTTCTCCTCCGCGGGCGGCAGCGCCGCCCGGACCCGCTCGAGCAGCTCCACGGGCCCAGTGTGGCCCCGGTGCCCGCGCCGGCGGTAGGGGTCGGCCCTGAGCGCACCCCGACCCGGACCCCGACATGCCCCCGGAACCCCTTGGGCCGCGCGGCCGTCGGGTGTTCGATGGTCCCAGACCCACCCCAGGAGGAAGAGATGAGCGAGAACACCCCTCGCGACGACGTCCCGCGCGACGAGCCCACGCAGAGCGTGCCGCCGCCCCCCGCCGGACCGCCGGCGCCCCCCGCCGCTCCCGCGCCGACGCCCGGCTGGGAGACCCCGGCCGCCGGCGAGGTGCCCCCGCCCCCGCCGCAGCCCCAGTACGCGCAGCAGCAGTACGGCCAGCAGCAGTACGGACAGCCGGCCTACGGGCAGCCGCAGTACGCGAGCGCGGCGCCGCTGACCGCGCAGGAGGAGAAGACCTGGGCCCTGCTCAGCCACGCGGCCGGGCTCGTGGCGATGGTCGTCAGCGCGGGGACCCTCGGCTTCGTCGGCAGCCTCGTCATCTACCTCGTCTACAAGGACCGCGGGCCGTTCGTGCGGGCCCACGCGGCGAACTCCCTCAACATCCAGATCACGACCGCCATCGGCGTCGTCGTCTCGTTCATCCTCATGTTCGTGCTCGTCGGGTTCGTGACGATCTTCCTCGTGGGGATCTACGCGTTCGTCATGCACATCATCGGAATGGTCAAGGCCAACAACGGGGAGTGGTGGAACCCGCCGTTCACGCCGCGCTTCGTCAAGTGACCCGCCGCTGACCCCGGCCCGTGCACCGGCCGCTCGCCCGTCAGGGACCGAGCAGCCGGCGCACGACCGTGTCGGCGAGCAGGCGGCCGCGCAGGGTGAGGACGGCCCGCCGGTCGCGGACGGCGGCGGGTCCCTCGAGCAGCCCGTCGGCGACGAGCCCGGCCACGGCCGTGCGGCCCGCGTCGTCGAGCCGACCGAGGTCGAGCCCCTCGCGCAGGCGCACCCCGAGGAGCACCTCCTCGTCGTGGCGCTGCTCGGCGGTGAGGACCTCGCGGGCCGCCGCCGGGGACTCGCCCGCGGCCAGCCGGGCCGCGTACGCGCGCGGGTGCTTGACGTTCCACCAGCGCACACCGCCGACGTGCCCGTGGGCTCCGGGGCCGATGCCCCACCAGGCGTCCCCGCGCCAGTACCCCTCGTTGTGGCGGCACCGGTCGGCCGGCGTGCGCGCCCAGTTGCTCACCTCGTACCAGTCGTAACCCGCCTGCGCGAGAACCGTGTCGGCGAGCTCGTACTTGTCCGCCTCGTCGTCGCCCTCGGGCTCGGGCAGCTCGCCGCGGGCCACCTGCCGGGCCATCCGGGTGCCTTCCTCGACGACGAGGGCGTACGCCGAGACGTGGTCGGGCTCGAGCGCCAGGGCGGCCTCGAGGCTCGTGCGCCAGTCGTCGAGCGACTCCCCGGGGGTGCCGTAGATGAGGTCGAGGCTCGTCGCGAGGCCGGCGGTGCGCGCGGCGGCGACGGCCTGCGCGACCCGTGCCGGGTCGTGCGTGCGGTCCAAGGTGGCGAGGACGCTCGGGACGGCGCTCTGCATCCCGAGGCTCACCCGCGTGAAACCACCCGCCGCGAGGGTCTCCAGGCCCTGCGGCGTCACGGAGTCGGGGTTGGCCTCGGTCGTCACCTCGGCGCCGTCGGCGAGCCCGAACCGCTCGCGGACGCCGTCGAGGAGCCGCACGAGGTCGTCGGCCGGCAGCAGGGTCGGCGTCCCGCCCCCGACGAAGACGGTGTCGACGACCGGCGCGGCGTCGCCGAGCACCCGGGCGGCGAGGTCGAGCTCGGCCAGCGCGGTGCCGGCGAAGTCCTCGGTCGACGCGCCAGGTCCGAGCTCGGTCAGCGTGTAGGTGTTGAAGTCGCAGTAGCCGCAGCGCACCGCACAGAAGGGCACGTGGAGGTAGAGGCCGAACCGTCCGTCGGCAAGGCGGGCGACCGCGTCGGCGGGCAGCTCGCCGGAGGCCGGCGCGGGGTCGCCGTCGGGCAGTCGGGGCACGGGTCCAGTCTCGCAAGGTCCACCCACCGGCCGCTCCCCCGCCCCCGGCCGTCCACCGGCGCTGCCTAGGATGGCGAGGTGACAGACCGCTGGATCCACCTCGACGGACTCGTCAACATGCGCGACCTCGGCGGGCTGCCGACCCGCGACGGCCGCACGACCGTGCCGGGGCGCCTCATCCGCTCCGACAACCTCCAGGACCTCAGCGACGCCGACGTCGACCGGCTGGTCCGCCAGCTCGGCGTCAGCGACGTCGTCGACCTGCGGACCGAGGCCGAGGTGCACGTCGAGGGTCCGGGGCCGTTGCACGCCGTGGGGTCGCTGACCCACCACCACCACTCGCTCATCCAGGAGCGGCTGCCCAGCGAGAGCCTGCGCGAGACCGCCGAGCGGGCCCTGCCGTGGAGCGAGGACGAGCCCAAGCGCGACGCCGCGTTCTGGGCGAAGCACTACCTCGGGTACCTCGCCAAGCGCCCGGAGGCGGTCGCGGCCGCGCTCGACGTCGTGTCCCGCGCGAGCGGCGCCGCGGTCGTGCACTGCGCCGCGGGCAAGGACCGCACCGGCACGGTCGTCGCGATAGCCCTCTCGGTGGCCGGCGTCCCGCGCGAGGAGGTCGTCGCCGACTACGTCCTGACCGGGGAGCGGCTCGAGCAGATCGTCGGCCGGCTCAGGCCGCGGCCGGCCTACGGCGAGGCCCTCGCCCGCCAGAGCCTCGAGGACCAGCGGCCCCGCGCGGAGTCGATGGAGGCCATCCTCGACGCCGTCGACGAGGGGTGGGGCGGAGCGGCCGGCTGGCTGCGCGCCCAGGGCTGGTCGGACGCCGACGTCGAGCGCCTGCGCGACCGCCTCACCCTGAACTGAGACCGGTCGCGTTCAGCGCGAGGGCCGTTCGCTGACGTAGATGGTGATGACGCCCTCCACCACCACCGTGCCGTCGGTGCGCAGGGCCCGCACCCGGACCGGGACGTCGCCCGACGCGCCGACCTCCCAGTCGGCCGCCGAGGTCTCGGCCACGCAGAGCAGGTCCGTCGTCGACCTCGCGAGGTAGCGCACCTCCATGCCGCGCGGGATCCAGCGGTGGGTGGCGGGGGTCGTCGCCTCGGCGAGCAGCCCCATCGCCGCCTCGAGCCCGTTGCAGACGGCGATCGCGTGCACGGTCCCGAGGTGGTTCTGGACGCCCCATCGCTTGGCCACGACGAGCTCGGCGTGGTGGGGACGCACCTCGCGCACCCGGGGACGCACGGTCCGGAAGTAGGGCGCCTTGAGCGCGAAGAGCACCGAGAAGGCCTCCCGTCCGAGGGGTCGGGAGGCGAGGCGACGGTAGAGGGCGTGGGTGTCGGTCACCCGTCGATGTTACCCGCGGGTAGCAGCAGCGCCGTCGGTACCGTGGCGCCGGTGACCTCTCCCCTGCCCGGGCAGCCCGGCTTCGTCGTCCCCGACCCGTCGGACCGCCCGCACCACACCCGCCGGGCCGTGCGCGTGCTCCTGCTCGACGAGGACGACCGCGTGCTGCTCATCGAGGACTCCGACCTCGGCCTCGACCCCGTCGCGCACTGGTGGAACACCCCCGGCGGCGGTGTGGATCCCGGCGAGAGCGACGCCGAGGCGGTCGTGCGCGAGCTGCACGAGGAGACCGGCCTGCGCGTCACGGAGGCCGACCTCGACGGACCGGTGCTGGCGCGACGCGTCCTGCACGGGTGGAGCGACAAGGTCGTCGACCAGGAGGAGACCTTCTGGGCGGTGCGCGTCCCGGCGTTCGAGGTCGACACCTCCGGCCACACGGAGGAGGAGCGGATGACCGTCGTCGGCCTCACGTGGTGGGACCTCGACGCGCTCCAGGCCACCGGCGACCTCGTGTGGCCCGTCGACCTGCGTGCCGTCGTGGCCCTGGCCGCCGACCGTCACCGCTGGCGGGACGCGCCCGTCGACGGCGGGCGGGTGGAGGAGTCCACGGTGCCCGTCGACCCCCACGTCTGAGGGGGTCGCCCACCCTGCACCTGCGGGTCGCCGGAGGGGGTCGCAGAGCGGACACTCGAGGGGACCCGCGACAGCCCGTCGCGCCCTGACCGGAGGACCGTCGATGCGCCTGGTCCGGCTGTTCGGCACGACCGCCGTCGTCGTGAACGGCACGACGCTGCTCACGGGCGACGCGCTCGGCGACGACCGCAGCCGGCGGCTGCTCGCCCGGCTCGCCCTCGCGGCACCCGCCCCCGTGCCCCTCGAGCGCCTCGAGCGCGACCTGGGACGGCAGACGCTCCTGCGGCGCGACGCCGCCACCCTCGCCCACGCGCTCGGCACCCCGGGGCTCGTCGTCGAGCAGGAGGACGGCTGGGTGCTGCGCCCGGGCTGGGCCCGGGTCGACGTCCAGGTCGCCCACGCCCTCTTCGCCCGGGCCGCGTCGGCACCACCGACGACAGCGCTCGCCCTCGTCCTGCGGGCGCTGCGCAGCTGCTGCACGGCGACCCTCCTGGCCTCCGAGGACGACATCCATCCGTGGGTGTCCACCGCCCGGGCGCGGCACGACCGCGTGCTGCGCGACGCGCTCGTCCGCGCGGCGGCCGCCGCGACGGTCCTCCACGACGACGAGCTGGCCGCCGAGCTGATGGCCCGCGCGCTCGCCGACGCCCCGCTGCAGCGTCGCGCCGGCTGACCGCTCGCCGCGTCCTCGCCCGCCGCGTCCTCGCCCGCCCCGTCCTCGTCCGTCGTACGCGCGGGGTCGGGATCCTCGTGTGCCCGCGGGCCGGCTCCCTTGGGCGCCACAGGCTTTCCCCAAGGTGACGCTGGGTCAATGGCCCTGTCCATGGCGACCTGCGGACCCGAGGAGCACGGCCATGACCGCGACCACCATCCATCCCCACCGTCCGGCCACGGCGCCCCGCCGCGGGCTGACGACGGCCCTCGTCGCGCTGCTCGCCGTGGCGCTCGGCCTCGTCGCGTTGCCCGCCCGGGACGCCCTCGCGGCGGGTGGGCAGCCGGCCGTGTCGCCGGTGCTCGACGCCGGGCACGGCTTCCCGACGTGGTTCGAGGACTCCGGCGGGACCCGGCTCGCGCCGTGCCTCGACCCGACCGACACCCGGTGCGTGGTGCTCGCCGACGCGGGATACGACCCGGCCCGCCCGCAGGTCTTCCCGACCAACTTCCCCGAGGAGTTCTTCTATCTCGTCGCCGACTCGCAGCGGCTGACGACCGGCGGCTGCTCGGGCACCAAGCGCGGCACCGCCACGCTGCGCCTGGCCCTCGAGGGCGCCTTCGCCAACGGCGCGCCCGTCCCCGGCGAGCAGATGGTCTTCGGGCGGGTCCGGCTCTCGGTCAGCAGCGGCCTGTGCGCCAACGGCACCTACACCGCGACGACCCCGTTCGGTGCGATCTCCTTCCGGGCCGACGCCTCGGGCGCCCTGGCCCGCAACCAGGGGACGACCGACGTCGGGTGCGTCCCGGTCGCCCCGGCCACGTGCGACTGGCGCCTGGCCCTCTCGAGCCCCGTGGCCCGCAGCTTCCTCCGCTGGGACCCGGCGGTCGCCCCCGCAGCCCCCGCGGGGTACCTCGGTGACGCCGTCACCGCGCACCGCATCGTCGGCGCCACCTACACCGCACCGGGTGAGGCGTCCCCGGCCAACTACTTCAGCATCGCCGGCACCAAGCTGGCGACCCCGCTGCGCACCGACCTCTTCACGGTCGCCGGCAAGGTCGCCGGTCCCCTCGAGGTCTCCCCCGCGGCGGTCACCATCGGCTCGACCGAGGTCGGCCAGTCGTCCTCGGTGCGAGACATCACCGTCCGCAACGTCGCGGCGGGGACCACCACGCCGAGCAGCGTCACGGTCACCGGAGCCGCCGCGGACGACTTCCAGATCGTCGACTCGAGCTGTCCCGCAACGCCTCTGGGCCGCGACGCCACGTGCGTCATCCGGGTCCGGTTCGCCCCCACCGCACTCGGTGCCCGCACCGCGACCCTGACCGTCGCCCACGACGGCCTGCGCTCCCCCACCACCGTCCCGCTCGCCGGCGAGGGCACGGCGCCGCACCAGGCCCCGCACGCCACCGCCGACCCCTCCTCCCTCGGCTTCGGCCAGGAGCGGCTGCGCGTCCCCTCGTCCGCGCGGACCGTCACGGTCGGCAACACGGGCACGGCTCCTCTCACGCTCGGCACGCTCGAGCTGGCCGGCTCGGACCGGACCCACTTCGAGAAGGGCTTCGACACCTGCACCGCAGCGGTCGTCCCGGTGGGCGGCACCTGCCGCGTCGACGTCTCCTACCTCCCGCAGGCCGTCGGCGAGCACTCCGCGACGCTGCGGATCCCCTCGGACGACCCCGCCGGCACGCTCGACGTCGCCCTCGAGGGCACCGGGTTCGGCGGGGTCGCGAAGACCTCCCCGGTCATCGACACGGCGACCGGCTTCCCCACCTGGTACCAGGACGAGCGCGGCGTGCGCGTCGCGCAGTGCATCGACGCCACCGACCCCAACTGCATCGTCCTCGCCGGTGGCACCTACCCCGGCAGCGGGCCCGTGGCGTTCCCGACGACCTTCCCCGACGAGTTCTTCTACAGCGTCGTCGACAGCGACATCATCACCACCCCCGGCTGCGGTGACAGCCCGCCCGGGAAGATGATGGTCCGCATGGCCCTCGAGGCCGCCTTCGTCAACGGCGAGCCCGTGAGCGGCGAGCAGATGACCTTCGGGCGCATCCGCGTCAACGCCACCAGCGGCCTGTGCGCCGGTCAGGAGTACTCCGTCGTCCACCCGTACGGCACGTACACCTTCGTGGCCGACGACGCCGGCGGCCTCAAGCGGACCACCGGGACGAGCGACGTCGGCTGCCTCGCCGCCACCGCGGACGCCCCCTGCGCCTGGGACCAGGCCATCTCCAGCCCCGTCCTCGCCGGCTTCCTGCGCTGGGACCCGGCCCGCGGCGCCGCCGCCCCGGCCGGCTACCTCGGGGACGCGACGACCCTGCACCGTGTCGTCGGCTCCTCCTACGTCCCCGTCGGCGAGTCGGCACCGGCCAACTACGTCCGGCTCGTCCGCGCCGGGGCGACCGTCGCGCAGACCGACCTCTTCACGGTCATGGGCAAGCTCGCCGGTCCGCTCGTCGCCGACCCCGAGGTCGTCGACGCCGGTGCCGTCGAGGAGGGTAGCTCCGGGCCGGCCCGGGTGACCCTGCGCAACGAGGGCATCGAGACGCTCGGCGTCACCTCGCTCTCCGTCGCGGGCAACGACGCCGCCGACTTCGCGGTGGGGAGCGATGCCTGCTCCGGTCGCGACCTCGCCCCGGGTGCCGCCTGCCAGGTCGACCTGACGTTCACCCCCGGTGCCGTCGGTGACCGCAGCGCGCTCCTGCGGGTGCGGCACACCGGGCTCAACGACCCGTTCGAGGTGCGCCTGCGCGGCGTGGGCTCGGTCGCGCAAGGGATCGCGGCCCTGTCCACGTCCGGCGCGCTCGCCTTCGAGCAGCGCCACGTCGGACGCGCCGCCGTCGTGCAGTCCGTGACGGTCTCCAACCGGGGCGGCACCGCGCCGCTGGTCCTCGACGCCCCCACCCTCGTGGGCGGCGACGCGGCGGACTTCTCGGTCGTCGGCACGACCTGCGACACCGAGGTCCCCGTCGACGGGACGTGCACCGTGACCGTCGGGTTCACCCCCTCGGCCGCGGGCACCCGGACGACCGCCCTGCGCCTCACCGCGCCGGGCGCACGGCCCTCGCAGGTCGACGTCGGGCTCTCCGGCCGCGGCAGCACCTCGGACCCGGCGGTCTCGGCCGGGCGTCGGGCGGACGGGTTCCCGCTCTGGTACCAGGACGCCGACGGTCTGCGGCTGGACCTGTGCGACGACCCGACCGACCCCGGCTGCATCGTGCTCGGCGGCGACGGGTACGACCCGACGCAGCCGATCTCGTTCCCGGACAACTACCCGCCGGAGCTGTTCTACGCGGTCGCCGACAGCGAGCCGATGCCGACCCCGGGCTGCGACACCGTCGCTCCGGGCACCGCCGCCCTGCGCGTGGCACTCGAGGGCGCGTTCACCGGGCCGACGGCCGAGGCCGGCCAGCAGCTCGTCTTCGGACGCCTCCGCTTCCACGCCACCGGCCTCTGCCCGGACACCGACTACACCGTGACGACCCCGTACGGACCGCTCTCGGTGCACACGGACGCCTCCGGGTCGGTGGCCCGCAACGCCGCGACGCAGAACGTCGGGTGCGGGGCGGCGCCCTGCGACATGGGCGAGGCGCTCGCCTCCCCGGTCGTCGGGAGCTTCCTGCGCTGGGCCCCGGGCGTCGGACGTGCCGCGCCGGCGGGTCACCTCGGTGACGCCGTGACCTTCCACGAGGTGGTCGGCGGCACCTGGGCCCCGGACGGCGTCCCGGTCGAGCACGTCGCGGTCACCGGACCCGAGGGCGAGGTCGCGCGCACCGACCTCTTCGCGGTCGCCGGTCGCTACGCCACCGGCCTGACCGGGGACGCGAGCCTGGCCTTCGGGGACCACGACCTCGGCACGACGACGGACCTCACGGCCACGCTGCAGAACGTGGGCACCGGCGCGCTCCCCCTCGGGACGGTCCGCGTCACCGGTCCGCAGGCCGCCGCGTTCACGCTCGGTGCGGGCACCTGCGCCGGCGCCACGCTCCCCGGTGACGGGACGTGCACGCAGACCGTCCGCTGGGCCCCGACGACGGCCGGCGACGCCACCGCGACGCTCGAGGTGCTCGGGGCGGACGGGAGCGTGCTGTCGCGCACGTCGCTGACCGGTCACGGCATCGAGCCGCCGACCCCGGCCCGCGCCGCGGTCACCCCGACGACCCTGACCTTCGCGGGTCAGCGCGTGACGACCACGTCGGCCGTGCAGCTCGTCGGCGTCCGCAACTCCGGCGGCGCTCCGCTGACCGTCACCTCGGTGGCGCTCTCGGGCACGGCGGCGGGCGACTACACCGCGACCGCCGACCCGGAGTGCGCCTCCGTCGTGGCCGGCGCCTCGTGCTCGGTCCGGGTCACGTTCTCCCCAAGGGCGACCGGGACGCGCGCCGCGACGCTGTCGATCCGCAGCAACGACCCCGGCGCGGCCCCGGCCGTGGCCCTCACCGGCACCGGGACGAGCTCCGTCCTCACCCCGAAGTCGACGTCGGTGTCGCTCGGCACGGTGAAGATCGGGCGGTCGGCCTCCTCGAGCGTGACGATCACCAACACCGGGACGGCGTCGCTGTCGATCACCGGCACGACGTCGACGAGCACGGCCTACAGCGTCGCCCTCGGCACCTGCGCCGTGGCGGTCGCCCCCGGCCGGAGCTGCTCGGTCACGGTGACGCTCAACGCCCAGGCGGTCGCGGGGTCCTACCCGGCGACGATCGGGTTCGTCAGCGACGCGGCCAACCGCGCGACGGTGTCGTTCACCGCCACCGTCCGCTGACCCCAGGGCCGACGACACCCGACGGAGTCCGTACCCCACAAATGAGGGGTACGGACTCCGTCGTCTGCATCTGCCCGCTCGAGTGGCGGAATCCCATACTCGGTGGTAGGACGCCCTCTGCAGGGGAGGGCGACCGGAGCCGCAGGGGGTTCCACCATGCACGAGAACACATGCACCACCCACGAGATCACGCTGTTCGGCACGACGACGGTGGCCGTCGACGGGCGCACGGTCAGCGGGCCGGCGCTCGGCGGGGCCAAGCCCCGCCAGGTGCTCGAGCTCCTCGCCGTCGCGGACGGCGCACCGGTCACCAAGGACCGGCTCGTCGAGCTGCTGTGGGGCGATGAAGCCCCCGCGTCGGCCGTCGCCACGCTCGAGAGCTACGTCTGCGTCGTGCGGCGGGCCATCGGCACCCCGGGCGCCGGGCGCGACTCGGTCGTCCGGACCACGTCGGCCGGCTACCGCCTCGACACCTCGCGCGTCGTCGTCGACCGCTCGGAGTGCCTCTCGCTCCTCGAGCGGTCGACCGGGGCCTCCCCCCAGGAGGCCGTCCGGATGGTGCGGGAGGCCCTCCGCCTCGCGAGGTCCCCGCTCCTGGCCTCCGAGACCCGGTCGGCGTGGGCCGACCGGGAGCGGGACGTCGTGACGACGCGCCTCGCCGAGGCCTGCGCCGTCGTGGCCGGGCGTGCCCTCGACGCCGGCGACGTCGCCGCCGCGACCGAGCTATCGGCGCGGGCCGCCGACCTCGCACCGTTCGACGAGCGCGCCGCCACGGTGCGGATGGCCGCTCTCGAGGCCACCGGCCGCCGGGCGGAGGCCCTGCGCTGCTACCTCGACCTGCGGCGTCGCCTCGTCGACGAGCTGGGGGTCGAGCCCGGTGCCGAGGCGCGGGCGGGCTACCTCCGCCTCCTCGCCGGCTCCGGCGACGCGGTCACCGAGACCCCGTCGCGGACGGAGATCGCCGCGCTGCTCGAGCTGCTGCGCGAGACGCTCGGGCGCGTGCCGGGACTCGACCCGGCACCGGTCGACCGGGCCATCGGGAGCGTCGCGAGCACCGCGTTGGCCCTCCTGTGAGGTCGGCCGTCCGGCCATCCGGGGGCGAAAAGGTGCAGACAGCGGGACGCCGACCGGTCACACTGATCGCGTGAGCGACAGGGGGCCCACGGGCGGGCCGTCACGGGCGGACGCCCCGCCGGTGCGGCGCGTCCTCGTCGTCGACGACCACCGCACGTTCACCGACCTCCTCGGTCGGGCCATCGACGCCGAGCCGGACCTCGAGTGGCTCGGCGCCGCGCACACCGTCGACGACGCGCTCTCCCGGACCCGCGCGCTCGTCCCGGACGCGGTCGTCATGGACGTGCAGATCGGGGAGGGCGACGGTCTCGAGGCCACGACGGCGCTGCTCGCGCACCTCCCGGACCTGCGCGTCGTCGTGCTGACCGCCTTCGCCACGCAGTCCCTCCTCCAGCGCGCCATGGCCGCCGGCGCCCGCGCGCTGCTGCCGAAGGACGGGCGGCTCGAGGACCTGCTGGAGGCGCTGCGCGACACCGCCGACAGCGGGTTCCGCGTGCACCCCGCGCTCCTGCGACGGCTCCTCGAGCTGCAGGGCTCGGCCGCGCGTCCCGAGGAGACCGTGCGGCTGACCGCCCGGGAGGACGAGGTGCTCCACCTCCTCGCCGACGGCCTCGACCCGGCCTCGATCGCCCGCCGGCTCGGCATCTCGCGCCACACCTCGCGGGGCTACGTCGCCGCGCTCCTCGGGAAGCTCGACGCCCACTCGCAGCTGGAGGCCGTGGCCGTGGCCCGACGCCGCGGGATGATCCGTGACCGCGCCTGACCCCGGGACCACCACGCGCCCGAGCCGCGCGGTCGTCCGCACGGCGATCCGACGCTTCGTGGTCCTCAGCGTCGTCACCCTGCTCGTGCTCGGCGCGGGCGCCGCATGGGTGTGCCACCGCATCGCCCGGGACTCAGCGCTCGCCGAGGCGCAGCTGCGCGGCGCGACGCTGGCCGGCACCGTCGCGGCCCCTCTCGTCGACGAGCGCGTGCGCGAGCAGGATCCCGGGGCGATGGCCAGCCTCGGCGCGGTGCTGCGCCGGAGCATGGAGGTCGGGTCGATCCGGCACGTCAAGCTCTGGACACCCGAGGGCCGCATCCTCTGGTCCGACGAGACCCCGCTCATCGGACGGACCTACGAGCTCGAGCCCACGGTCGGCAACCTCGTCGGGACCGACCGCACGGTCGCCGAGCTCTCGAGCCTCGACAAGGCCGAGAACGTCTCCGAGCGCGCCGAGCGCGAGCTGCTGGAGGTGTACGCGGGGGCGCAGGACGCCGACGGCAACGACCTCGTCTTCGAGGCGTACTACTCCACGACCGAGATGCGGGCGCGCGAGCAGGAGATCCTCCGCGCGATCCTGCCGGTCGCGCTCGGCGGCCTCCTGCTGTTCCAGGTCGCCGTCATGCCGCTCGCGATCTCGCTCGCCCGGCGGGTGGAGCGCGGCGAGCTGCAACGCATCCGCCTACTGCGGCAGACCGTGCTCACGACGCACCGCGAGCGCCTGCGGATCGCCCGCGACCTCCACGACGGCGTCGTCCAGGACCTCGCCGGGCTGCGCTACGCCCTGCCCGTCGTCGCCGCGCACGTGTCGGACGCCCCGGAGGCGGCGGGGGCCCGGGACACCCTGGAGCAGGCGCGCGAGATCCTCGGGCGGGACGTCGAGGCGCTGCGCTCGCTCCTCGTCGACATCCATCCGCCGGGCCTCGAGGGGACGGCCTTCCGGGACGCGGTCGAGGACCTCGCCGAACGGACCCGCCGCGCGGGACCCGAGGTCTGGCTCGACATGCCCGAGCGCGCGGAGTGGTCGATCGACGTCGCCCGCGTCTGCTACCGCGTCGTGCAGGAGGCGCTGCGGAACGTCGCGACGCACGCCGACGCCGCCAACGCGTGGGTCGACGTCACGACCGTCGACCGGCAGGTGCGGGTCAGCGTCGCCGACGACGGTCGCGGCCTGCCCGAGGGGGTCGCGCCGGAGGGTCACGTGGGCCTGCGCCTGCTCGCGACCCACCTCGAGGACCTCGGCGGGTCGCTCGAGGTGGCACCCCGGCCGGGCGGCGGTACGCTCCTGAGAGCGCTCGTCCCCGCCGACCTGCCGGCCGGTGCCTGAGCCACAGGGTTTCCCCAAGCGGACTGCCGCAGACTGCGTTCCGTCACACCGTCCCCCACACCCTGTCCGGGAGGACCGATGATCCGCATGGTCCTCGCCGACGACCACGAGGGCATCCGCCTGGGCGTGCGTGCGCTCGTCGACGCCGAGCCGGACCTCGAGCTCGTCGGGATGGCGACGACCGGTGAGGACGCCGTGCGGCTCGCTGGCCGCGAGGACCCCGACGTCGTGCTCATGGACCTGTCGATGCCCGGCCGCGGAGGGCTCTGGGCCCTCGCCGAGATCCGCCGGGTGCGACCGGCCACCCGGCTCGTCGTGCTGACGAGCGACGGGCGGGCCGCGACCCACCGCGCGGCCGTCGCCGCGGGGGCCGACCGCTGCGTCGGCAAGGACGAGGAGGTCGAGGAGCTGCTCCTCGCCGTCCGGGGGGCCGCGCCGACCCCAAGGTGACCCCAAGGCGCCTCGCCCATCCTCGATCCGGGGCCGTCCGGCCCCATCAGGATCCGTGGGCAAGGCAGGGACTTTCCATGGGAATCACCCGTCGTGATGCACTCAAGCTCGGTGTCGTCGGAGGGGCCCTCGCGGCCCTCCCGCTGGAACGGATGGCGTTCGCCGGCACCATCGTCAACCGGATGCCGGCGAGCAAGATGGTGAAGCCGTTCACCCTCCCGTTCGTCGTGCCGCCGGTCCTCTCGCCGACCGGGTCGCAAGAGGTCGCCTGCTCGGACGGGCAGATGCGTGCCTACGACCTCTACGAGATCGCCCAGACCTTCTCGGTCGCGTCGATCATGCCCGGCTACAAGACGCCGTTCTTCGGCTACAACGGCGTCACCCCGGGCCCGACCATCGTCAACCGGCGCGGTCGCCCGATCGTCGTGCACCAGACGAACCTGCTGCACCAGCCGCCCGCGAGCGCCCCGAACGCGGCCGTGCCGTCGCGCTACTCCAGCGACCCCCTCGACCGGTGGACCTCGACGCACCTCCACGGGTCGGCCTCGCTGCCGCAGTACGACGGCTACGCCTCGGACGTCACGCTGCCCGGCCGGACCAAGCGCTACGTCTACCCGAACTCCCAGGAGGCGCGCACGCTCTGGTACCACGACCACGGCGTGCACCACACCTCGCAGAACGCGTACAACGGCCTCGCCGGTATGTACGTGCTCCACGACGAGGTGGAGCTCTCGCTCGGCATCCCGCAGGGCCGCTACGACGTCCCGATGATCGTCAAGGACGTCATGCTCGACACCAAGGGCGGCCTGATCTACGAGGACAACAGCGAGTCGGGCGCCTACGGCGACATCGTCCTCGTCAACGGGGTGCCGTGGCCGGCGATGCAGGTCGAGCCGCGCAAGTACCGCTTCCGCATCCTCAACGCCTCCGTGTCGCGCTCCTACGAGTGGCAGCTGCACGACGGCAGGAGCGCCGTGCCGATGACGGTCATCGGCACCGACGCCGGGCTGATGCCCCAGCCCCAGGTCGTCTCCTCGCTGCGGCACGGCATGGCCGAGCGCTACGAGGTGGTCATCGACTTCGCGCCCTACGCGCAGAAGCCGGGGACGGCCGCCGCGAAGCTGACCCTGAAGAACCTCGGCCCGAAGAACAACGTCGCCGAGGCCACGGCCCTGTACGCGATGCAGTTCGTCGTCGGCCCCGAGTCCTCGGTGCAGAGCACGGAGAACAACTCCGTGCCGACCCTGTGGAACTCGGCGGTCGAGCCCGAGGAGTGCATGACCTGGACCGAGGCCGACCTGGTGGCGCAGGGCGTCCCCCAGCGGCGCTTCGCGTTCGTCCGCGCGAACGGCCACTGGACGATCAACGGCGAGACCTGGCAGGACGTGGTCGACAGCGACTACACGCACTGCATGGCCGAGCCGGAGCAGGGCGCGATCGAGATCTGGGAGCTGGCGAACACCTCCGGCGGGTGGTTCCACCCGGTGCACATCCACCTCGTCGACTTCCAGGTCCTCTCGCGCAACGGCAAGGCGAGCCTCGTGCGCCCTCACGAGAAGGGCGCCAAGGACGTCGTGTACGTCGGCGAGAACGAGACGGTCAAGGTCGCCATGCGCTTCGCCGGTCCCTCGGCCGGTGAGGGCTGGCAGGTCCCCAAGGGGCGCTACATGATGCACTGCCACAACCTGGTCCACGAGGACCACGACATGATGATGCAGTTCAGCGTCGGCGACCCGGACCACGACCCCGAGTGCGACCCGATCACGGCCGACCCGGCGTGGTGAGCACCGTGACCACCACCGCGCCGCCGGCCCGTGCGGCCGGTGCGCCGACGCCGGTCCGGCGCCGTGGCCGGATGGTCGACCTCGCGCTCGTGCTGGCCCTCGTCCTCGTCGTCGGTCGGTTCGCGCTCGAGCCGGTGCTCGTGCCGACGGCCAGCATGGAGCCGACGCTGCACGCCGGCTCGCACGTCCTCGTCGACCACGTCGGTCCACTGCTGCGCGGCTACCATCGGGGCGACGTCGTCCTCCTCGACGCGCCGGACGGCAGCGGGCTGCTCGTCAAGCGGGTCGCCGCCGTCGCCGGCGAGGACGTCGCCATCCTCGACGGCGTGCTGACGGTCGACGGGGTCCCGGTCGAGGAGCCGTGGGTCGACCCCGGTGACGTCGACTCGGTCTACGCCGAGCTCGGGCGGGTGCCGGCCGACCACGTCGTCGTGCTCGCCGACCACCGACCGGACGCCCGGGACTCGCGCACCTTCGGCCCGGTCGCCGTCTCCGCCCTGCACGGGCGGGTCGTCGCGACGGTCTGGCCGCTCGGCGCCCTCGGAGGCACCCCGTGACGCCGCGGGCGCCCGGCCGGCGTCGCGTGCCGCGCCTGCTGGCCGTGGTGCTGCTCCTGCTCGGGCTCGCCGTGGTCACGGCAACTCCGGCGGCCGCGCACACCGGCCTCGAGAGCAGCACGCCGGCCGACGGCAGCACCCTCCGCCGGTCGCCGACCACCCTCGTCCTGCGCTTCGCCGACCCCGTCGTCCCCGGTACCGCCGTGGGCGCCCTCAGCGGCCCGGGGGGCCGCACCTCCCTGCGGGCGCCCACGGTCCGGGGAGCGACGGTGCGGATGACCCTCGCCGAGCCGGCCGCGCCGGGCCGCTACCGGCTCGCCTGGCGCGTCGTGGCCGACGACGGGCACCCCGTCTCCGGGACGCTGCGGTTCGAGGTCGCTGGCGCCCCGGCGGCGAGCCCGTCCCCGGAGCCCACCTCCTCGGAGGCCGTCGCCGCGCCGCCGTCGCCGCCGTCGGACACCGCTCCCTCGGCGCCCGAGGGTTCAGCGGTGGACGCGCTGGCGGCGGTCGAGGGCGCGGGCGCGGGCGACTCCACCACCACACCGACCGCCGGGGGCCCGATGGTCGCCTGGGCGTTGCTGGCCGCGCTCGTGGCGCTCGGCGCCGCCGGGCCCGCCGTCCTGCGCCGCCGGACCGTCGCACGGACGACGTCGTGACCGCGCCCGGTCTCCCCCTGCGGGTCGTCTCCCCCGGCCGGGCGGTCGTGGCGGCCGCGGTGCTCGGCGCCGCGACAGCCCTCGTCGTCCTCGCCCTCACGACCCCGGTGGCGGCTCCCGCCTCCGCGCTGCCCGACGCCGGACCGGGCGTGCCGCTCCTCGCGACCGGCGCCCGGCTCGCGGCACGGGTCTGCGCGGTCGTCGTCGTCGGCGGGCTCCTCGTCCCCGCCTGGCTGCTGCGCACCGCCCCTGCCCCCACGCGGGTGCTGCGCGCGGTCCGGGTCGCCGCGTGGGCATGGGTCGTGGCCTGCCTCCTGGGGATGCTCGCCGCGGCCGCCGAGGCCCTCGCCGTCCCACTGCCCGGGGCGTTCACGGCCGCGCGGGTCTGGGCCTTCGTGCCGAGCCTCGAGGGCGGTCGCGCCCTCATGGTCACGGCGGCCCTCGCCGCCGTCGTCGCCGGCGGCAGCCGGCTCGTCCGCTCCCCCGCCGAGACGCTGGCGCTGCTCGGCGTCGCCGTGCTCGCGGTCCTCCCGACCTCGCTGACCGGCCACGTCGCGACCTCCGAGCTGCACGTCCCCGTCAGCGTCGGCACCGCCGTGCACGTCGTCGCCGCGGTGCTGTGGGTCGGCGGGCTGGTGGGCCTGGCGCTGGTCGGGCGCGCTCCCGCGCTCGCCGACGCGGTCGGCCGCTTCTCGGGGCTCGCGCTCGTCGCCGCCGTGCTCGTGACGGTGAGCGGGCTGCTCTCGACGTGGTGGCGCCTCGGTGCCGTCGCCGAGGCGTGGCGGACCACCTACGGCGCACTCGTCGTGGCGAAGGTCGCGCTGCTCGTCGTCCTCCTCGCGCTCGGCGCGGCCCACCGCCGCGCCAGCATCCCGGCCCTGCGTCGTGGGTCGAGCCGGGTGTGGTGGCGGCTCGCCGGCGTCGAGACCGCCCTCATGGGTGCCGCCCTCGGCGCCGCCGTCGCCCTGGGACGTACCCCGACCCCGACCCGCCCCGACGTCGTGGCCCTCCCGCACGGCGGCGTCACGACCGTCGACCGGGCCCTGCCCGCCCCGACACCGTGGCGCCTCCTGGTCGAGCCCCGCGCCTCCGCGACCGGCGTCGTCGCCGTGGCCCTGCTCGTCCTCGTCGTCGTGCTCGCCGCCAGTCGGCCGGGCGTCGACCCGCGGGCCGCCGTGCGCGGCCTCGTCGCGGGCCTGGCCGCCTCGGGCGTCCTGGCGTGGCTGCTGCTCGGCGGTCCGGGCGCCTACGGCAGCGCGCTGCTCACCGTGCACGGCCTCCGGCTCGTCGCCGCCGCGCTCCTCGTCCCACCGCTCCTCGTCCGCGCGGCCCACCACCTGCTCCCCGGGGCCCTCCCGCGCGGCACGCGCAGCCCCGTGGACGCCGTGCTGCCGGTCGTCCTCCTCGTCGCGGTCGTGCTCGGCAGCCCGCTGCTCGGCATCTCGCTGGCCCGCGAGTCCGTCGACACGGCCCTCGTCGCGGGTGCCGCCCTCGCCGGCCTGCCCGCGGCACTGCTGCGGGAGCGCGGCGACCGACGCTGGGCCGCGGGCCTGCTCCTGGGGCTCGGTGTCGTGCTGCTCCTCGTCCTCCTGACCCGACCCGACGCGTTCGCGGCCCAGTGGTTCGCCGACCTCCCCCTCGACTGGGCCGACCCGGTGCGCGGCACCGGCATCGGCGAGCGCGCCCCCTGACCCCACCCGCCCCTCCGCCCTCAACGTGTCGGGGTCACCCCGACATGTCCACGAGACCCCGGTTCCGAACCGGGGTCTCGTGGACGAACCGGGGTGACGCGGCCCCGGAGCCGGGCTCAGGCGGCGCGGCGGGCGGTGGCGGCGCGGGTCAGGCGCGGCGTCACGAGGACCACCATCCCGACGAGGACGAGCAGCCCGCAGCCGAGGAAGACCCCGGAGTACCCCAGCGCGCTCGTGCCGCCGAGCGCGATGACCGGCCCCGCGACGATGGCCCCGACGCGCGTGGTGTTCATGAAGAGCGACGAGGCGAGCCCCGGCCGGCCGACGACGTCCTGGAAGAGCGTCAGGCCCACCCCGGACATCGTCGCGATGAACACCGCGTTGGGCAGCTGGCCAACGACGAGCACGACCGGCGACGCCGCGAGCGTCATCGCCGCGTAGTAGACGAGCCCGGCCAGGCAGCCGACGGCGACGACGCGCCGCGGGCCGAAGCGCGCCGTGATGCGCCCCAGCAGGACGAGGATCGGGATCTCGAGGGCGGCGCACGTCCCCAGCGCGATGCCGCTCCACTCGACGTCGAGCCCGAGCTCGCCGGTGACCAGCAGCGGCAGCGACGAGACCGCGGCGTTGAGTGCGGCGCCGAGCGCGACGAAGGTGCCGAGCAGGACGAGGACCTCGGGCCGCCGCAGCGCGACACCCATCGGCTCTCCCTGTGGCGGAGCGGCGTTCGCGTGCGGCGACGTGGCGTGCGCGTGCATCATCACCCGCGTCAGCGCGAGGCCGAGGACCCCCAGCGCCGCGACGACCCAGAGCACCGAGCGCTGGCCGAGCACACCCATGAGGAACGCGGCGAACGGCGGGCCCCCGACCCACGCGAACGAGAACACGGCCCGCGTCCGCATGATCTGCTGCACGCTCGCGCCGGTGTGCCGCTGGTAGGCGAAGAGCAGGCCGATGGCGATGCCGGCGGGTCCGCCGAGCGCCACGAGGGCGAGCACCGCCAGCGGCAGGGTCGTCGCGAGCGCCAGCGCGGTCGTCAGCGCGATCGTGAAGCCACCGCACCACAGCAGCGGCCGCAGGTAGTCGCCGCGCCGGTCGGCCCGCGTCGGCACGACGAGCGTCGAGACGAAGCCGCTGACGTTGTAGGCGGCCAGGGCCAGTCCCACCTCCCCCGCCGACGCCCCGTAGAGCGAGACGAGGATGATGCCGATCGCCGGGTTGAGGAAGGCGAACTGCGTGCCCCACAGCAGCGCCGCGGAGGGGACGAGGAGCGAGCGTCGGTGCCCGGCGAGGAAGCCGGAGCGCGCGACGGGCGTCACTTCTTGGTGGCCTGGGCCCCGGCGCCGTCGGACGTCAACGCGGCGATGAAGGCCTCCGGCGGCACCTCGACCGAGCCGATGTTCTTCATCCGCTTCTTGCCGGCCTTCTGCTTCTCGAGCAGCTTGCGCTTGCGGCTGATGTCACCGCCGTAGCACTTGGCGAGGACGTCCTTGCGGATGGCGCGGATGTTCTCGCGGGCGATGACCCGGGCGCCGATGGCCGCCTGGATCGGCACCTCGAACTGCTGGCGCGGGATGAGGTCCTTGAGCTTGCCGGCCATCATCAGGCCGTACGAGTACGCCTTGTCCTTGTGGACGATCGCCGAGAACGCGTCGACCGTCTCGCCCTGGAGGAGGATGTCGACCTTGACGAGGTCGGCGGCCTGGTCGCCGTCGGGCTCGTAGTCGAGGCTCGCGTAGCCGCGGGTGCGCGACTTCAGCTGGTCGAAGAAGTCGAAGACGACCTCGGCGAGCGGCAGCGTGTAGCGCATCTCGACGCGGTCCTCGGAGAGGTAGTCCATCCCGAGCAGCGTCCCGCGCTTGCCCTGGCAGAGCTCCATGATCGCGCCGATGAACTCGCTCGGGGCGAGCACGGTCGTGCGAACCTTCGGCTCGCGGACCTCGGCGATCTTGCCGCCGGGGAACTCGCTCGGGTTGGTGACGACGACCTCGGTGCCGTCGTCCATCGTCACGTCGTAGACGACGTTGGGCTGCGTCGAGATGAGCTCGAGGTTGAACTCGCGCTCGAGCCGCTCGCGGACGATCTCGAGGTGCAGCAGGCCGAGGAAGCCGCAGCGGAAGCCGAAGCCGAGCGCGACGGAGGTCTCGGGCTCGTAGACGAGCGCGGCGTCGTTGAGCTTGAGCTTGTCGAGGGCGTCGCGCAGGTCGGGGTAGTCCGAACCGTCGAGGGGGAACAGACCCGAGAACACCATCGGCTTGGGGTCGCGGTAGCCGCCGACGGCCTCCGTCGCCGGCTTGGCCGCGTTGGTGACGGTGTCGCCGACCTTGGACTGGCGCACGTCCTTGACGCCGGTGATGAGGTAGCCGACCTCGCCGACGCCGAGGCCCTTGCCGGGCACCGGCTCCGGGCTGATGACGCCGATCTCGAGCAGCTCGTGCGTGGCCTTGGTCGACATCATCGCGATGCGCTCGCGCGGGTTGAGGTTACCGTCGACGACCCGGACGTAGGTGACGACGCCGCGGTAGGTGTCGTAGACGGAGTCGAAGATCATCGCGCGGGCGGGCGCGTCGGCGTCACCGGTCGGCGCCGGGATCTGCGCGACGATCGCGTCGAGCAGCGGCTCGACGCCCACGCCGGTCTTGCCCGACACCTGGAAGCAGTCCTCGGGCTCGCAGCCGATGAGGCCGGCGAGCTCCTCGGCGTACTTCTCGGGCTGGGCGGCCGGCAGGTCGATCTTGTTGAGGACCGGGATGATCGTGAGGTCGTTCTCCATCGCGAGGTAGAGGTTCGCGAGGGTCTGCGCCTCGATGCCCTGCGCGGCGTCGACGAGCAGGACGGCGCCCTCGCACGCGGCGAGGCTGCGCGAGACCTCGTAGGTGAAGTCGACGTGGCCCGGGGTGTCGATCATGTTGAGCACGTGGCTCGCGCCGTCGACCTCCCAGGGCATCCGGACGGCCTGGCTCTTGATCGTGATGCCGCGCTCGCGCTCGATGTCCATCCGGTCGAGGTACTGCGCGCGCATCGCCCGGTCGTCGACGACGCCGGTGATCTGGAGCATCCGGTCGGCGAGGGTCGACTTGCCGTGGTCGATGTGGGCGATGATGCAGAAGTTGCGGATCGCCTCCGGCGGTGTCGCGTGCGGCGGCAGCACGGTGCGGGCGCGGGGTGACACGGGTGCGCGGTTCCTTGCGGTCGGGGGCGAGCGGGCGGTGCGCCCAGTCTCCCACGCCGGGCGGACAGGTCCGAACGCGACGAGGACGATCGCCACGGCGGGACCACGACGGCACGGCTCGGTGAACCCGGTCGTGCCGGCGCACGGCGCATGGCACGGTGGGCGGGTGACTCCCCCGGTGCCCGAGGTCGACTACGGCCGCACGAGCCGGCGCCCCGCCTTCGACACCCTGCCGGTCGCGGTCTCCGACGCGGTGACCGCGGTGGCCGGCAGCGCCGTCGTCGGGGCGCACGCCCCCGTGGGCTCGGGGTTCGGCGGCGCCTTCGCCGGTGCCGTCGACCTCGCCGACGGCCGGACGGTGTTCGTCAAGGCGGCGGGTCCCTCGACGCCGCACGTGCTGCGCGCCCTGCGCCGGGAGTCGGAGGTGCTGCCGGGGCTCGCCGCGCTCACCTGCACTCCGCGGATGCTGGGCCGGGTCGACGTCGAGGCCGGCGGCGGCTGGCGGGTCCTCGTCCTCGACCACGTCGACGGCACCCGCCCGGGTGACCCGTGGACGCCGCCGGACGTGGCGGCGGTCCACCACGCCTGCCGCGAGATCGCGGCCACGCCCGCGTCCGTCGTGGAGCCCCTGGGGCTGGCGACGGTGCGCGACGAGCTCGCCGGCGCCACCGCGTCCGTCCCCGCACTCCGCCGCCTCGCGGAGGGCTCGCAGCCCTGGCCGCGCGGCCACGCCGGGCCCGACCGGGCCGCGACCGCCGAGATGGTGCGGCTGGCCTCGCGGGTCCTCGACGCCGTCCACGGCGACGCGCTGACGCACCTCGACCTGCGCCCGGACAACCTCCTGCGCGAACCGGACGGCCGGATGCGCGTCGTCGACTGGAACCAGGCCGCCGTCGGCCCCCAGTGGTTCGACCTCGTGACCCTCTGGCCGCTCATGCACCACCACGGCATCGACCTGACCGACCTCGAGCGCTCCCCCCTGCTCGAGGACGCCGCCGACGACGACGTCGACGCGGTGCTGGCCTTCCTCGTCGGCTTCATGCTCGAGGACCTCGACGCGCCCCCGCCACCCGGCTGCACGGAGGCTCTGCGGGCGCACGCACTCTTCTTCTCCGACACCACGACCCGCCTGCTCGCGCACCGCCGCGGCTGGTCCCTGACCGGTTGAGCGGACCCCCACGCGGGAGGGGTCAGGCGCTGCCTCGCTTGATCGACGACATCTTCTTGCCGCGCGCGACCTCGTCGACGAGCAGGTCGAGGTAGCGGATGCGCTGCATCAGGGGGTCCTCGATCTCCTGGACCCGGTGGCCGCAGATCGTGCCGGTGATGAGCCCGGCGTGCGGCGTGAAGGCCGGAGCCCGGTCGAAGAAGGTCTCGAGGTCGCGCTCGTCCTCGAGCGCCCGGCGCAGCCCGGCCTCGTCGTAGCCGGTCAGCCAGTGGATGACCTCGTCGACCTCGGCGCGCGTGTGTCCCTTGCGCTCGGCCTTGGCGACGTAGTGCGGGTAGATGCTCGCGAACGGCGTCCCGAAGATGCGGTGTCCCGTCACGGGTCCTCCTCCACGTCGTGGGCCGGCGCCCCGACGGCCGCCCTCTGCGGAGCCTAGGAGACCTCGGTCGCCGCGTCACGGTCCGCGGCTAGGGTCGGGCCCATGCAGTGGCAGCGCATCCTCCGCCCGGTCCTCGACGGCGCCCTGCGCGAGCTGCTGCGCGGCTCACGGCGCGCACCCGGCGCGGACGCCCCCACTGCGCGGCAGCGCTCACCGCGCTCCGGCCCGCCGGCACCGGTCCGGCGGACCGGTGGCTACCCGGGCGACTACACGGGCCCGCTCGACCCGGTCTACGCGCCGCGCCCCGACGGCCGCCCCGACCCCGGCGAGATCGTCTGGACGTGGGTGCCCTACGAGGAGGACCACACGCAGGGGAAGGACCGCCCGGTCCTCCTCGTCGGCCACGACGGTGACTGGCTGCTCGGCCTCCAGCTGACGAGCAAGGACCACGACCGCGACGCCGAGCAGGAGCGGCGGGCCGGGCGGCGCTGGGTCGACATCGGCACCGGCGCCTGGGACCGGCAGGGCCGTCCGAGCGAGGTGCGCGTCAACCGCGTCCTGCGGGTCGACCCGGCCGCGGTCCGCCGCGAGGGCGCGGTCCTCGACCGCGCTCGCTTCCTCGAGGTGGCGGCCGCCGTCCGCGCGACCCGCTGACCCGTCGCGGGCGCAACGTCCCGCCCCGTCTGCCGAGCGGAAGATTTCCACGCCCTTGACCCGATGAGTGGAAGTTCTTACCTACACCAGACCCGGCCCGGACCCGGGCCGTCCTAGCGTCGAGGCGCTCCCCCAGCCCCGACGCAGGAGACCCACCGATGCGAGCACACCGCACGAGCCGACGCAGGGGTCTCGCGGCCCTCGCCGCCGGGGCCACCGCCCTCGCGGGCCTCGTCGCCGCCCTCCCGGCGCAGGCCGCCCCCGCACCGCACCCGACCGCGCAGGCCCGCGCCGCCGGCATCGACCGGACCGGCGACGCCTTCATGGGATGGTCCGCCGCCCGCGACACCGGGCGCTCCGCCCCGGACGCGGCGGCGTCCCGCACCGCCGTCACCCAGACGCCGGGCATCGACGTCTCGAAGTGGCAGGGCACCGTCGACTGGGCGTCGTGGTGGGCCAAGGGGACGAAGTTCGCCTACGTCAAGGCGACCGAGGGCACGACCTACCGCAGCCCCACCTTCAGCGCGCAGTACACCGGCTCCTACGACGTCGGCATGATCCGGGGCTCGTACCACTTCGCCCTGCCCGACTCCTCCTCCGGTGCGGCGCAGGCCGACTGGTTCGTCGACCACGGTGGCGGCTGGAGCGCCGACGGGCGCACCCTCCCGGGGGTGCTCGACATCGAGTTCAACCCCTACGGCGCGACCTGCTACGGCAAGAGCCAGAGCGGGATGGTCTCGTGGATCCGCGACTTCACCTCTCGGTACAAGGCACGGACCGGCCGCGACGCGGTCATCTACACGGCCACGAGCTGGTGGACCCAGTGCACCGGCGGCAGCACCGCCTTCGCGACGACCAACCCCCTGTGGGTCGCGCGGTACAGCACCAGCGTCGGCACGCTGCCGGCCGGGTGGGGCTACTACACGTTCTGGCAGTGGACCGACAGCCCGCTCGACCAGGACCGCTTCAACGGCGACCTCGCCGGGCTGCGCCGGCTCGCCCTCGGCTGACCCGGGTCCCCCGCGAACGCCCGAGGGCCCGTCACCGGTTCGGTGACGGGCCCTCGGGCGTGGGCTGCTCCGCTCAGAGCGAGGCGGCCCGCTTGGCCATCGCGGACTTCTTGTTCGCGGCCTGGTTCTTGTGGATGACGCCCTTGCTCACGGCCTTGTCGAGCTTGGTCGACGCGACCTTGAGCGCCTCGCGCGCCTGCTCGGCGTTGCCGGAGTCGGCCGCCTCGCGGAAGCGACGGATGGCCGTCTTGAACTCGCTCTTGACGGCCTTGTTGCGCTCGGTCGCGAGACGGTTCGTCTTGATGCGCTTGAGCTGGGACTTGATGTTCGCCACTGTGAAATCGTGCCTTCGGTCGAGGAATCGGTTGCCGTTAGAGGGCGGCAGTCGCGGGTCGGGACCGGGCGTGGGGCACCCGTGGTTGACTCGCGCTGGGTGGTGCTCGTGCGCGCGCGACCACACGCGCACGCAGTCGACAAAGGTACCAGCGGCCCGCACCCCCGCCAAAACGGGCGGGCGAGGGGATGACGCGTGCTCAGCCCTCGCGGTGCCGACCGTGCTGGGCGGTGATGGTGAGCACGGCCCGCTCGACGGCGTAGACGGGGTCGCGGCCGCCGCCCTTGACCTCGGCGTCGGCCGCCGCGAGCGCCTGCAGCGAGGTCGCGAGCCCCTCCGCGGTCCAGCCCGACAGCGTCCGCTTGGCCCGGTCGACCTGCCACGGAGCCATCCCGACGTCACGGGCGATGTCGGCGGGGCGCCCACGGCCCGCCGACCCGACCTTGATGAGCTGGCGCACCTGCTGGGCGAGCACCGCGACGATCGGCACGGGGTCGACCCCGACGGCGATGGCGTGACGCAGCAGCCGCAGCGCCTCGCCGGGGTCGCCCGCGAGCGCGGCATCGGCGACCCGGAAGCCCGTGGCCTCGACCTTGCCGCCGTGGTAGGTGAGGACGACCTGCTCGTCGATGACGCCCGTCGTGTCGTCGACGAGCTGCTGGCAGGCGGCCGCGAGCTCGCGGACGTCCTTGCCGACGGCCTCGACGAGCGCGTGGACGGCCTCGGGGGTCGCCTTGCGCCGCGCGCGCCGGAACTCGTGCGTCGCGAAGTCGGTCTTGTCGCGGTCGGTCTTGACCGCGGGGGCGTCGAGCACGCGGGCGCCGGCACCGCGCAGCGCGTCGAGCACCTTCTTGCCGCGCTGGCCGCTCTTGTGCATCACGACGAGCGTGAGGTCGGGCTCGGCCGGTGCGGCGAGGACGGCGAGCACGTCGGCCTGGAGCTCGTCCGGGGCCTCGTCGAGGTCGTGGACGACGACGCACTTGGCGCCCCCGAAGAGCGACGGGCTCGTGTGGAGGACGAGCTCACCCGGCTGGTAGGACGCCGCGTACACCCGGATGACCTCGAGGTCCGGGCTCGTGACCCGGAGGTCGTCGAGGGTCTGCGCGAGGGCGCGCTCGGCGAGGATGCCCTCGGGCCCCGAGACGAGCACGAAGGGCGGCACGCGGTGCGCGACGGCGACGACGTCCTCGGTCATGCCGACACTCTGCCACCCGGCGCCGACGCCGCGCGCCGACCCCCGAGGCGTCCTAGGATCTCCCGGTGCTCCTCGACGCCCCCTTCGACCCCGCCCGCCACCGCCGGGTGGTCGTCGTCGGCGTGACCGGGTCGGGCAAGTCGACGTTCGCCGCCCGGCTGGCGGCCGCCACGGGGGTCCCCCACGTCGCGACGGACGACCTCATGTGGCGCCCCGGGTGGGTGCAGCTCGGCCCGGCCGCGCAGGTCGGGGCCGTGCGCCCCCACGTCGAGGGTCCTGCGTGGGTCATGGACTCCCTGTGGAGCGCGACGCGCGACCTCGTGCTCGAGCGCACGGACCTCGTCGTCGCCCTCGACTACCGGCGCCGGGTCTCCCTCGGCCGCCTGCTCCGGCGCACGGCGCGGCGGCTCGTCGACCGCGAGGAGATCTGCGGCGGCAACGTCGAGTCGTGGCGACAGACCTTCTCGCGCGACTCGATCCTCGCGTGGCACCACCGCTCGTTCGGCAAGAGGCAGCAGCAGATCGCGGCGATGTGCGCCGCCCCCGACGGCCCACCCGTGCTGCGCCTCACCGACCCGCGGGCGACGGAGACGTGGCTGCACTCGCTCGAGCGGGCGCGGGTGTCCTGACCCGGACCCCCGATCCCGCTCCTGAGGGGAGGCGACACGCAGAGGATCCAGTGCGCTCCCGTGCGTGTTGCCTCCTCTCGAGGAGGCGGGTGGATGCGGACCGTGGTGGTCAGTCGAAGGTGAGGGTCGGGCCCTTCCCGGCCTCGAGGCCCAGGCCGGTCAGCCGCGCCTCGACCGCGGACGGCGGCAGCTCCATCGACTCGGCGAGCTCGCCGAGCGAGAGTCCGAGCTCGACGCCGTCACGCAGCTCCTCGTCCTCCTGCGCGGTCCACGCGTGGCCCTCGGTGACGGCGGTGCGCGAGGACGGCGGGGGCGGTGGGGCGTCGGCGACCGGCCGCTCGTCGGCCTCGGTGACCCCGGCGACCGGGGCGGCGGCCGCCATCGACGTGCCGGCGACGGCGCCGGTCAGCCCGCGCCGGGTCGGCTCGAGGACCGGGAGCGGCGGGGGCGCGATCTCGTCGAGGCGCCTCAGCGCCCCGAGGACCATCTCGCGGTCGGCCGTGGGCCAGAAGGGCGGGAGCGATCGCTGGAGGAAGCCGGCGTAGCGGGCGGTCATCATCCGCGAGTCGAGGAAGGCGACCACCCCGCGGTCGTCGCCGCGGCGGATGAGCCGGCCCGCGCCCTGCGCCAGCCGCAGCGCGGCGTGCGTGGCGGAGACGGCCATGAACCCGTTGCCGCCCATCCGGGCGATGGCCTGCGAGCGCGCCGACGCGAGCGGGTCGTCGGGGCGCGGGAACGGCACGCGGTCGATGATGACGAGCTGGCACGACGAGCCCGGGACGTCGACGCCCTGCCACAGCGACAGCGTGCCGAAGAGGCAGGTGCGCACGTCGCGGGCGAACTCGCGCACGAGGGTCGAGATCTGGTCCTCACCCTGGCAGAGGACGACGATGTCGGTGTCCTCCAGCCGGTTCCGCATCTCCTCGGTGGCCTCGCGGGCGGCGCGCATCGACGAGAAGAGGCCGAGCGTGCGTCCGTTCGCGGCCCGCACCAGCGCCTCGATCTCGTCGAAGGTCTGCGGCGCCGTGCCGTCACGACCCGGCGGCGGAAGGTGCTTCGCGACGTAGGCGATGCCCTGCTTCGGGTAGTCGAAGGGGCTGCCGACGTCGAGCCCCCGCCAGCGCGGCGCGCCCTCGCCGCGCAGGCCGATGGTGCCGGCGACGGCGTCGAAGGTGCCGCCGAGCTCCAGTGTGGCGGAGGTGATGACGACCGTGCGGTCCTCGAAGACCTTGTCGCGCACCAGCATCGCGACGCTCATCGGCGCGACCCGCAGCACCGGGCCGCGGCGGGGGTCCTTGGAGAGCCAGACGACGTCGAGCTCGCGCTCCTCGAGCATCCGGGCGGCCGTCTCGAACAGGTCCTCGACGGCGGCGCGCGCGACCTGCTTGGCGCCGTCGACCTCCTCGCCCTGCTGCGGCTTGAGCTCGGTCTGCGCCTGGCGGGCGACGTCGCGGATGCGCCCGAGCGCCAGCGCGAGCGAGTCGGGCACCGCGGTGAGCCGCCCCTCGGGCATCGGCTCGAGGACGGACTCGAGGAGCGCGGCGGCGTCGTCGAGGGCCTCGGCGGAGTCGGCTTGGCGCCCGGCGCGCTTCGAGGCGGCCCGCACCGACCCGGGGGTCAGCTCGTCGGTGATGGTCGAGGTGACGCGGTCGACGAGCTCGTGGCCCTCGTCGACGACGAGGACGTCGTGCTCGGGCAGCATCTGGCGGCCCTCGAAGGCGTCGATGGCCATGAAGGAGTGGTTGGTGACGATGACGTCGACGTCGCGCGCGGCCTCGCGGGAGCGCTCGACGAAGCACTCGGCGACCATCGGGCAGCGCGACCCGAGGCACTCCTCGGCGCTGACCGACACCTGGCGCCAGGCGCGCTCGGAGACACCGGGCACGAGCTCGTCGCGGTCGCCGGACTCGGTGACCTCGGCCCAGTCCCGCAGGCGGACCACCTCGGCGCCGAGGCGCGAGGCGGCGCGGTCGACGTCACCGACCGCGAGCAGGCTGTCGGCGTCGTCGTCCGGGAAGCCGCCCTCGAGCTTGTGCAGGCAGACGTAGTTGCGCCGGCCCTTGACGAGCGCGTAGGTCGGGCGGCGGCCGAGCACGGGCGTCAGCGACTCGGCGAGGCGCGGCATGTCGCGGTCGACGATCTGCGCCTGGAGGGCGAGGGTCGCCGTGGCGACGACGGCGGTCTTCCCGGTGGCCATCGCGTGCTGGACGGCGGGCACGAGGTAGGCGAGGGACTTGCCGGTGCCGGTGCCCGCCTGGACGAGGAGGTGCTCGCCGGTCTCGACGGCCCGGGCCACCGCGTGCGCCATCTCGACCTGGCCGGGGCGCTCGGTGCCGCCGACGCCCCCGACGGCGGCGTGGAGGAGGTCGTCGAGGTCGGGCACCCGAGCAGCCTAGGCGGTCGGCCCGACGCGCCCCGGCGGCCGTCCCCCGGTAGCGTCATCCGGGCGGGAGCCGTCTTCTGGTGTTGCGTATCGCGCGGCGTGTTGCGTTCAGCGCGTCGCTTCCCTTGTCGCGCGGCCCGGCGGGTGCCACGATGGCGCCCGTGACCACGAGTGCGCAGACCCGTCCCGTCCCGCCCGACATCGAGATCGCCGAGGCGGCCGAGCTCACCCCGATCGCGGAGCTGGCGCGCGAGAAGCTCGGCATCGACCCCGAGCACCTCGTCCCCTACGGGCACACGAAGGCCAAGGTCTCGCTCGGCTTCGTCAACTCCCTCGCGGACCGCGCCGAGGGTCGCCTCGTCCTCGTCACGGCGATCTCCCCGACGCCGGCGGGCGAGGGCAAGACGACGACGTCGGTCGGCCTCGCGGACGCGCTCGCCTCGCTCGGGGAGAACGCGATGGTCGCCCTGCGCGAGCCGTCGATGGGACCGGTCTTCGGCATCAAGGGCGGCGCGGCCGGCGGAGGCTACGCCCAGGTCGTCCCGATGACGGACATCAACCTCAACTTCACGGGTGACTTCGCGGCCATCGCCGCCGCGAACAACCTGCTCTCGGCGGTCCTCGACAACCACCTCCACCACGGCAACGCCCTCGGCCTCGACCCGCGCACCATCACCTGGAAGCGCGTCGTCGACCTCAACGACCGTGCCCTGCGCGACGTCGTCGTCGGGCTCGGCGGCGTCGCCAACGGCGTGCCGCGCGAGGACGGCTTCGACATCGTCGTCGCCTCCGAGGTGATGGCGATCCTCTGCCTCGCGACCTCCGTCGCCGACCTGCGCGAACGGCTCGGGCGCATCGTCGTCGGCTACACCCGCGACAAGCAGCCGGTGCACGCCCGTGACCTCAAGGTGCACGGCGCGATGACCGTCATCCTGCGAGATGCTTTGGCGCCCAACCTCGTGCAGACGCTCGAGCACACGCCGGCGATGATCCACGGCGGGCCGTTCGCCAACATCGCGCACGGCTGCAACTCGGTGATGGCGACGCGCACCGCGCTCAGGCTCGCCGACTACGTCGTGACGGAGGCCGGCTTCGGGGCGGACCTCGGCGCCGAGAAGTTCGTCGACATCAAGTGCCGCACCTCGGGCCTGCGCCCGTCGGCGGTCGTCGTCGTCGCCACCGTCCGCGCCCTCAAGTACCACGGCGGCGTCGCCGTCGCCGACCTCGGGCCGGAGTCGGTCGAGGCCGTGACCGCCGGGATGGCCAACCTGCGCCGCCACCTGCGCAACGTGCGCGACGTCTACGGGCTGCCGGCCGTCGTCGCGCTCAACCGCTTCCCGACCGACACCGACGCCGAGGTCGCCGAGGTCCTGCGCCTCGTCGAGGCCGAGGGCTTCCGGGCCTACGAGGCGACCCACTACGCCGACGGCGCGGCCGGCGCCCAGGCCCTGGCCCGCGGCGTCCTCGAGGTGATCGAGGACGGCACGGCCGACATGCAGCTGGTCTACCCCGACGACGCGCCGCTGGCCGAGAAGGCCCGCGCCGTCGCGACGAAGGTCTACGGCGCGGCCGACGTCGTCTTCGAGCCGAAGGCGGCCAAGCGGCTGGCGGCCATCGAGGCCGAGGGGTACGGCCACCTGCCGATCTGCATGGCGAAGACGCAGAGCTCGTTCTCGACCGACCCGACGCTGCGCGGCGCGCCCGAGGGCCACACGGTCTCGGTCCGCGAGGTGCGCCTGGCCGCCGGCGCCGGCTTCGTCGTCCTCGTCACGGGCGAGATCATGACGATGCCGGGGCTGCCGAAGGTTCCGGCGAGCGAGCACATCGACGTCGACGACGACGGGCGGATCGTCGGCCTCAGCTGAGCCGGCGCCCGTCGAGCCGGCGGGCCATCCACACGTCGTCGCGGTCGTCGCCCGGCGCCACCCGGATGCCGCCGGGCAGCCGGCCGACCTCCTCGTACCCCAGGCCCGCGTAGAACGCGTCGACACCCGTGCCGCCGCGGACCCCGAGCTCGACGACCTCGGCGCCGTCGGCGCGGGCCACCCGGTGCAGCGCGGCCATGAGCAGGCGGCCGAGGTTGCGGCCGCGCCGCTCCGGGTGCGACATCACGCGGTAGGCCGTGCGCCGGTGCGCGAGGAGTGGGTTCGGGCCCTCCACCCACCAGCCGAGCGCCACGAGGGTGCCGACCGGGTCGCGCAGCAGGACCGCGACGGCACGGCCGTCGGCCATCGAGTCCTCGTGCGCCGCGAGGGCCTCGGCCACCCGTCCGCGGGCCGCACCGGGCAGGAAGCCCACCGCGCCGCCGGCGTCGTTGACGGCACACCAGAGGTCGAGCACCTCGGCGCGGACCCCGGGGTCGAAGGGGGACCGGTGGACGTGGACGGACGGCGCGACGAGCACGACCGGCGCGGGCACGTCGGCGGGGTCGGCGGCCCGGGCGCGCGCGACGACCTCCGGCGGCACTCCCGGCAGGTGAGCACCCTCGTCGGCAGCGCCGACGTGCGTCAGACCGGCCCGCTCGGCGGTGCGGGTCGAGGCGAGGTGGTCCGGCCGCGCCGTGGCGACGAGCGGCAGGGCGGGGCCGTGCTCGAGCGCGTCCGCCACCACGGCCCGCGCCACCTCGGGTCCGAGCCCGCGCCCGTGGTGCGGACGGTCGAAGCGGTAGTAGAGGTTGAGGTGGCGCCCCTCACGGCCGTGGATGACCCCCGCGACGCCCACCGCCTCCCCCGAGCCCCGGTCCTCGACGACGCCGTACCCGAAGCCGTGCTCGGCCCAGTGCGCGAGGGCGAGGTCGAGCTTCTCCGCGGCCTCGTCGGCGGTGCTGGCCACGGCCCACGGCGCGAACGGGTACTGCTCGGGGTCGGTGTGCAGCCGCACCCAGACGTCACGGTCGTCCGGCGTGAGCGGTCGCAGCCGCAGGCGGTCGGTGAGCAGGGTGCGGGCGGTCGTCACCCGGGCACCCTATTGCAAACGCTTCGCAACAGCAGCCTGTGGGGCAGCGCGGGACGAGACCCCTCGAGCAACCGCGTCATCACCGTGACGACGCGGTTGTTCCCTCGTGACGGGGATGCATCCCCGTCCGCGGCCGGGTTCCGCGTCGTCACCGTGACGACGCGGAAGCTCGTGCCCGGAAACCCGGTCCCGCCGGGCACCCGACGCGCCGCAGATCAGCAGGTCAGACCGTGTAGGCGGAGAGGTCCTCGGCGAGCTCGGGGTCGACGCGGGCGGTGAGGCGCGTGCCGTCGGCGACGTGCTCGCTCGCGAGCACCTCCCCCGTCTCGTGGACCCGGCTCACGAGGTCGCCGCGCTCGTAGGGGACGAGCACGTCGACGTCGACGTCCGGCCGCGGCAGCTCCTCGGCGACGAGCGCGCGCAGCTCGTCCATCCCCTCTCCCGTGCGGGCCGAGACGACGATCGAGTGCTTCTCGTGGCGGCGCAGCCGGTCGAGCACCTCGGGGTCGGCGAGGTCGGCCTTGTTGACGACGATGACCTCCTTGACGTCGGTCGCGTCGACGTCGGCGAGGACGGCGCGGACCGCGGAGATCTGCCCCTCGGGGTCGGGGTGTGAGCCGTCGACGACGTGGAGCAGCAGGTCGGCGTCGGCCACCTCCTCGAGCGTGGAGCGGAAGGCCTCGACGAGCTGGTGCGGCAGCTGGCGGACGAACCCGACCGTGTCGGCGAGCGTGTAGAGGCGCCCGTCGGGCGTCTCGGCACGGCGCACGGTGGGGTCGAGCGTCGCGAACAGCTGGTTCTCGACGAGCACCCCGGCGCCGGTCAGCCGGTTGAGCAGGCTCGACTTGCCGGCGTTGGTGTACCCGGCGATCGCGACGCCCGGCACGCGGTTGGCCCGACGGCCCCCGCGCTTGGTGTCGCGGGTCGTCTTCATGTCCTTGATCTCGCGGCGCAGCTTCGCGATCCGGCTGTTGATGCGCCGGCGGTCGAGCTCGATCTTCGTCTCACCCGGGCCGCGCGAGCCCATCCCCTGGCCGCCGGCGGCCTGGCCACCGGCCTGCCGCGACATCGACTCGCCCCAGCCGCGCAGGCGGGGCAGGAGGTACTGCAGCTGCGCGAGCTCGACCTGCGCCTTGCCCTCCCGGCTCTTCGCGTGCTGGGCGAAGATGTCGAGGATCAGCGCGGTGCGGTCGATGACCTTGACCTTGACGACGTCCTCGAGGGCGCGGCGCTGGCTCGGCGCGAGCTCGGTGTCGCAGATGACGGTGTCGGCGCCCTCGGCGATGACGACGTCGCGCAGCTCGGCGGCCTTGCCCTTGCCGAGGTAGGTCGCGGGGTCGGGGTTGGTGCGGCGCTGGATGACGCCGGCGAGCACCTCGGAGCCGGCCGTCTCGGCGAGCGCCGACAGCTCGCGCAGGGAGTTCTCGGCGTCGACGAGCGTGCCGTCGCACCACACGGCGGCGAGCACGACGCGCTCGAGCCGCAGCTGGCGGTACTCGACCTCGGTGACGTCCTCGAGCTCGGTCGAGAGCCCGGAGACGCGGCGCAGCGCGGCCCGCTCCTCGCGGTCGTACTGGTCGCCGTCGTAGTCGAAGGCCTCGTCGTCGAGCACGAACCCGGCGTCGTCGAGGCGGGTGGAGTCGGCGAGCGCCGCGGCCCGCCCGGTGATGGTGTGTCGTCCAGTCATGTTCTCCCTAGGGTCTCACCGTCCAACGCCCGGAGGCGACCGCATTCTTCCGGTTCACGCCCGCGAGGGCGTCGCCGCTAGCCTCTCGACCCGATGAGCGAGCACGAGCACTACTTCACCGCGCAGCCCGCGAGCGACGCCGAGCGGCATTCCCTGCGGGTCCGCCTCGCCGGGCGGTCGGTCGAGGTCGAGGTCGCCCGCGGCATCTTCTCGCCCGGCGGCCTCGACAAGGGCACGGCGGTCCTCCTGGACGAGGTCGCCCCTCCCCCGCCCGCCGGGACCTTCCTCGACCTCGGCTGCGGCTGGGGGCCGGTCGCCCTCACGCTGGCCCTGCGCTCGCCGGCGGCGACGGTCTGGGCGGTCGACGTCAACGAGCGCGCCCTCGACCTCGCCCGCCGCAACGCCGCCGCCCTCGGGCTCGACGGCGTGCACGCCGGCACCGCCGACGCAGTCCCCGCCGACGTGCGCTTCGACGTCATCTGGTCCAACCCGCCGATCCGGGTCGGCAAGGCGGTGCTCCACGACCTCCTGGGCACCTGGCTCCCCCGCCTCGCGCCGGACGGCGTCGCCTCGCTCGTGGTCCAGAAGAACCTCGGCTCGGACAGCCTCCAGCGCTGGGTGCAGGACGAGCTCGGGATGCCCTGCACCCGGCGCACCTCGGTCAAGGGGTTCCGCGTGCTCGAGGTCCGTCAGGGCTGACGCCCCTGCGGCCGCACGACCATGGCCGAGCCTCCACCACGGCGCACCTTCTCGGCGACGGCCGTGTAGCGCCCGTCGCGCAGCACGCTGATGGCGGTCGCCGCCCCGATCTCCGACGTCTGCGACAGCCGGTGCCCGAGCGCGGCCAGGCCGGCCCCGGCGGGGCCGCCGGCGATCGCCGGCTCCGCCTGTTCGCTCGTCCCGTTGCGGCTCGAGAGCCGCGGGGCCTGGAGCGCCTCCGCGACGGTGAGCCCCCGCTCGTAGTGCCCGAGGAGCACCTGGGCCACCGTCGTGATGATGGTCGCGCCGCCGGGGCTGCCGGCCACGAGGTCGAGCCGTCCGTCGTGGAGGACGATCGTCGGCGCCATCGACGAGCGCGGCCGCTTCGAGGGACCGGGCAGGTTCGGGTCCGGGACGCCGGGGGTGACCGGGACGAAGTCGAAGTCGGTCAGCTCGTTGTTGAGCAGGAAGCCCCAGCCCGGCACGGTGATGCCGGAGCCGCCGGTCTGCTCGATCGTCGAGGTGTAGGACACGGCGTTTCCCCAGCGGTCGACGACCGAGAGGTGGGTCGTCGACATCCCGTCGTGCGGTAGCACCCCGGAGGCGGTGCCGTCGTCGCACCCTGCGTAGTCGCCGTCGGGGCTGCCGAAGGGGACGGGGCGGGCCATCGCCGCGGTGCCCGAGAAGAGGCAGGCCCGCTCGTCGGCGAAGGCCTGCGAGACGAGCTCACGGGCCGGGACGCCGCGCACGTCGCCGACGTACCGGTTGCGGTCGGCGAAGGCGGTGGCCGACGCCTCCGAGAAGCGGTGGAGGTACTGCACCTCGTCGACGCGCGAGGTCGGGGTGCCGGTCCGGGCGTCGTACGCCTCGACGAGGTTGAGGATCTCGGCGACGGCGATGCCGCCGCTGCTCGGCACCGGCATCCCGTAGACGTCCCGCCCGTCGTAGCGGGAGTGGACGGGGTCCTTGTCGAGCGCCCGGTAGCGGCGCAGGTCGGCGCGGGTCAGCTCGCCCCCGGCGACGCTCGTCCCCGGCACGGTGGCCGGGCGGCGCGACGCGGCGAGCACGGCGTCGCCGAGGCGCCCGCGGTAGAGGCTGTCGACGCCGTGCGTGCGCAGCTCGCGGTAGGCACGGGCGAGGTCGGGGTTGCGGAAGACCGACCCGACGGCCGGCGCCTCGCCGCCCGGCAGGAACACGCGCGCCGTCGCGGGGAAGACCGAGAAGCGCTCGGCGTTGTCGGCGGTCTGGTCGTGGAAGGTCTGGTCGACGACGAAGCCTCGCCGGGCGATCTCCTCCGCCGGCTTGAGGAGCGTGCCGAGCTTCCGTGTGCCCCAACGGTCGACGGCACGCTGCCAGGTCGCGGGCGTGCCGGGCACCCCGACCGACTGGCCGGAGCCGACGACCGTGGCGAAGTCGAGGGCGGTGCCGTCGGGGGCCCGGAACTGGTCCGCGTCGTAGGTGGCCGGGGCGGCCTCGCGGCCGTCAATCGTCTGGACCCGGTGCCGGCGCGCGTCGTAGTGGACGAAGAAGCCACCGCCGCCGATGCCGGTCGAGTACGGCTCGGTCACCCCGAGCGCGGCCGCCGTGGCGACGGCGGCGTCGGTCGCGTTGCCGCCGGCCCGCAGGACGTCGATGCCGACCTGGCTGGCCACCGGGTCGACGCTCGCGACCGCGCCGCCCGAGCCCGTCATCACCGCGACCTTGGGCAGCGCGTGCCCGACCGGGGGCGGTCCCCCGTGCCCCGGGTGCCCCGGTCCGCCGTGCGCCTGCGCCGACGGGGTGCCGGCGGCGAGCGCCGTCACGAGACCGAGGGCGAGGCCGGCGGCCGCGAGGCGGCGTGGGCGGACGGGTGCGACGGCGGATGTGGTCCCCATCACAGCACCGTAGACCGGGGTCCGCGGCCTGTCGCGGCGAGCGCCGGCGGAGCGCCTCAGGCCGGGAGGAGCCCCAGCGGCACGGTCCCGTCGGCAACGAGCACCGAGGGCCCGGCGAGCTCGACCCCGCCGCCGTCCGAGAGGCGCACCGCGAGCCGGCCGCCCGGGACGTCGACGACCCACGAGGCGCCGGTGTCGAGGGACCCGGCCCAGAAGCTCGTCGCGATGGCCGCCGCGCAGGCCCCGGTGCCGCACGAGCGCGTCTCGCCGACCCCGCGCTCGTGGACGCGCAGGACGACGTGGCCGGGCCCGACCGGGCGGACGAGCTCGACGTTGGTGCCGTGCGGCGGCTCGGGGCGCACGACCGGCGCGCGGGTCAGGTCGAGCGCGTCGAGGTCGACCTCCTCGGGCAGGGCGACGACGGTGTGCGGGTTGCCGAGGTCGACCGAGAGCGCCGAGTACGGGTCGCCCTCGCCGACGTGCACGAGCGCGTCGAACCCGTCGCGCTCGGCCGCGACCGGGTCGGCGAGCCGCCACGGACCGAGGCCGACGGCCCAGTGGTCGCCGTCGCGGCGGACGACCTTGGCCCCGGCCCGGGTCGCGATGACGAACTCGTCGGCGGTCTCGAGCCCCTCGCGGCGCAGGTACTCGGCGAAGACGCGCGTGCCGTTGCCGCACATCTCGGCGGCGGACCCGTCGGCGTTGCGGTAGTCCATGAACCACCGTGCGTCGGAGGCCTGCTCGCGTACCGACGGCTCGTCGGCCGCCTCCGTCGGCACGACCCGGATGACGCCGTCACCGCCGAGGCCGGCCCGGCGGTCGGCGAGCCACGCCGCCCGCGCCGCGCTCAGCCCGAGGGCACCGTCGAGGTCGGGGACGAGGACGAAGTCGTTCTCGGTCCCGTGCCCCTTCGTGAACGCCATCCGGTGAGCCATGCCGTCATCATCCCAGCCCGGCAGCGTGCCACCCACATCCGGGCCGGATGGCCCGGACGGGCCATGCCCGGACGTCGGCCCGGATGGCCGGACCCGGCGATGCGGCGCGCACCCTCCGCGCGCGACGGTGGTCGCAGTCCCCGCACCGGGTGGGGACGAACCAGAGGAGAGAGCATGCCGTTCATCCAGGTCAAGGTCATCGAGGACGTCTTCACCCCCGACCAGAAGCGCCAGATCGTCGAGCGCCTCACCGACGCGCTGGTCAGCGTCGAGGGCGAGGCCATGCGGCCCGTCACGTGGTGCGTCGTCGAGGAGGTGCGCTCGGGCGACTGGGGCATCGCCGGCAACGTGCTGACGACCGCCGACGTCCACGCCCTCGCCGCGGCGAAGGGCTGACCGTCCGCGGGCGGCGCTGGTGCCGGGTGGGCAGAGGGGCCACGCTGGACCCGTGACCCCGCCCCCGCCCGGCCCAGAGCCGTCCCCCGCCGACGCGACGGGGGACGGCCGGGACGCCGCGGGCGAGGCCCTCGCCGGGGCCCGCTGGGTGGAGGCCCGGGACGGGTTCGCCGCCCTCCTCCGCGTCGACGCCACCGACGCGGAGGCGTGGAACGGTGTCGCCACTGCGCAGTGGTGGCTCGACGACGGCCCCTCCTGCCTCGCCGCCCGCGAGAGCGCCTACCGGGCCGCGCGCGAGGCCGGCGACCTGCGTTCCGCCGCCACCGCGGCGGCGACCCTCGGCTACGACGCCGCCCTCTTCGGACAGGGGTCCGCGGTGGCCCTCGGGTGGTTGGGCCGGGCCCGGGCCCTCCTCGACGGGCTGCCGGAGGCCGGTCCGGAGCACGGCTGGCTGGCCATGCGGGAGGCCGAGCTCGCCCTCCAGGTGACCCACCGCCCGGACGTCGCGCACCGGGCAGCGCGCGAGGCCGTGGACCTCGGGCACGCGCTCGGGCGGGCAGACCTGGCGGTAGTCGGCGAGGGCCTGCTCGGGCTCGACGACGTGCTGCGCGGGGGGCTGCAGGCGGGCATGCAGCGGCTCGACGCCGCAGTGGCGGCCGCGCTCACCGGTGAGCTGCCCGACCTCATGTGGGCGGGGAAGGTCTGCTGCTGGCTCGTCGTCGCCTGCCGCCAGGCCCAGGACCTGCCCCGGGCCCTCGAGTGGTGCGAGCGGGTCGACGCGCTGTGCCGGGAGCACGACCTTGCGCCGCTGCTCACTGCGTGCCGCATCCACCACGCCTCGGTGCGGCTCGCGAGCGGGCACTGGATCGACGCGGAGCGCGAGCTCGTGGCGGCCATCGAGCGGATGCACGGCTCGCGGCGAGCGACGCGTACCGACGCCGTCGTACAGCTCGCTCACCTGCGCCGTCGGCAAGGGCGGCTCGACGAGGCCGACGCCCTGTACGCGCAGGCCGGCTACGCCGCGCAGGCCCTCGTCGGCCGCGCGCTCGTGCACCTCGAACGCGGCGAGGCGTCGGCCGCGTGGACCCTCGCCGCGGACGTGCTCGACGACGTGCCCGTCGACGACCGGCTCGCCCGGGGCACCGTCCTGCTGCCGGTGGTGCGGTGCGCCGTGGCCGTCGGCGACGCCGGCGCGGCGGGGGCCGCCCGGGACGAGCTCATGGGCATCGCCGAGGGCGTCGGGACGGACGCACTCCGGGCAGCGGCGGCGGCGGCCCGGGCTCTCGTCGCGGGAGGGCCGAACCGCGACCCGCGGGGCGCGCGCGCGGCGTGGCGTGCCGCGGCCAGGGCGTTCCACCGCGCGGGCCTGCCGGTCGACGAGGCCGAGGCGCGCCTGGCGCTCGCCCGCCTGCTCGGCGACGAGCCGCTCGCAGCCGAGATGGAGGTGCAGGCGGCCGTCGCCACCCTCGAGGAGGTCGAGGCCCCCGAGCGTCTCGCCGCCGCCCGCGACGTCCTCGCGGCGCCCCGCCGACGCGACCCGGGGTCGCTGACGACGCGTGAGCTCGAGGTGCTCCGGCTCGTCGCGGAGGGCCGGAGCACCGGGCAGATCGCGGCGTCCCTGGTGCTCAGCGAGCACACCGTGCACCGCCACGTGGCCAACATCCTCACCCGCCTCGGTGAGCCGACGCGCGCTGCGGCCGTCGCCCACGCCGCGCGGGCCGGGATCCTCTAGGCCGTCGCCGCCCGCTCGACGAGCGCGAGGGCCTCGTCGAGCAACCGGGGGCCGGTCGCGTCGAGCCAGTGGATGCGCGGGTCCGCGCCGAACCACGACTCCTGGCGGCGCACGAGGCGCCGGGTGCGCAGCGCGGTGTCCTCGACCGCCTCCTCGAGCGTCGACCTGCCGTCGAGGACCGCGAGCGCCTGCGCGTAGCCGACCGCCCGGCTCGCGGTGCGGCCCTCGCGCAGCCCGTGCTCCACGAGGCCGCGCGCCTCCTCGACGAGGCCGCCGTCGAACATCGCCCGGGTGCGCCGGGCGATGCGGGCGTCGAGCTCGGCGCGGGGCACCCGCAGACCGACGATCACGGTGGGGCGCAACAGCTCACGGGTGGGCATCGTCGCGCTGAACGGCCGGCCGGTCAGCCGGACGACCTCGAGCGCGCGCACGACCCGCCGGGTGTTGTTCGGCTCGATGGCGGCCGCGGCCGCGGGGTCGAGCACCGCCAGCTCGTCGAACAGCGCCGGCGTGCCCTCGGTGTCGGCGCGGGCCTGCAGCGCCGCCCGGACCTCGGGGTCGGTCGGCGGGATCTCGAGCCGGTCGAGCGCCGCCCGGACGTAGAGGCCAGAGCCGCCGACGAGGAGGGGCACCCGCCCCCGGCCGAGCACCGCCTCGAGGTCGGCGCGTGCCTCCCGCTGGTAGGCCGCGAGGCTCGCCTCCTCCACGATGTCGAGGACGTCGAGCTGGTGGTGCGGCACGCCCTCGCGCTCGGCGAGGGTCAGCTTGGCCGTGCCGACGTCCATCCCGCGGTAGAGCTGCGAGGCGTCGGCGGACACGACCTCACCACCGAGCCGGTGCGCGAGCGCGACCCCGAGGCCGGACTTGCCGGTGGCCGTGGCCCCGACGACGGCGACGACGGGCGGCGCCGGGCTCAGCGGGCCTCGTCCCCGTGGTCGTGGCCGCCGCCCTCGGCGTCGAGCCCGTCGTCGTCGACGTCGTCGTGGCCGAACGGGTCGCGGTCCTCGCCCGGCATCCACGAGAGACCGGGGACGCCCCAGCCGTTGGCCTTGACCGCCTTCTTCGCGCGGCGGGCCCACTTGCCCTGGAGCCGGTCGACGTAGAGGAAGCCGTTGAGGTGGTCGTACTCGTGCTGGAGCATCCGGGCGAACCACCCGGTGGCCTCGTAGCGCAGCTCGGAGCCGTCGAGGTCCTGGCCGGTGAGGACGGCGCTCTCGCCGCGGCGCAGCGGGTAGGCCTCGCCGGGCACCGAGAGGCAGCCCTCGGACTCGTCGTGCGGGTCGGGGTCGCCGGGCACCGCCTTGGCGGGGACGAGGTAGGGGTTGATGACGACCCCGCGGGCCGGGATGCCGTCCTCGTTGCCGAGCTGCCAGGTGAAGATCCGCAGGCCGACGCCGATCTGGGGGGCCGCGAGGCCGACGCCGCGCGCGGCGTCCATCGTCTCGTACATGTCGGCGACGAGCTCGCGGATGCCGTCGTCGATGACCTCGACGGGCTCGGCGCGTCGGTGGAGCACGGGGTCGCCACAGATGACGACGGGTCGGATGGCCATGCGCGCGATTCTTCCAGAGTGCGCCGACCGGCCCGCACCGCACCCGGGACGGAAAGGGCTGGCGCGGCGGGCACCCCCGGGTGTCCACTGGAGGGGCGCCCCGTCGCGGGCGCGCCCTGTCCCCGAGACGGAAGGAGGTCGCCGATGGGATTCCTCGACAGTGCCAAGGAGAAGCTCACCGAGCTGGCCGAGCAGCACCCGGACCAGGTCGAGTCGCTGAGCGACCAGGCCATCGAGCGCGGCGGCGACGCCGTCGACTCGCTGACCGGCGGCAAGTACGCCGACCAGGTCGACAGCGCGCAGACCCGGGCCGACGAGGCGATCGGCGGACGCTGAGCCGAACCGCGGCCGCGGGACCCCCGACCGAACGACCGGTCGGGGGTCTCGTCCGTTCGGTCACGGTCTTCTCGGGGTTCGGTCAAGACCCGTGTCGCGGGCCCGGATCCGGCGCGAACGACCCGCTGCGGGCCCTATGGTCGACAGGCCGCTCCCCCATCCCGACGAGAGGATCCTCCGTGTCGCACTGGCACTCCGGTCTGCCGAAGCTCGACATCGAGCCCTTCGACCCGACGCCGCTGTACGACGCCGTGAGGTCCACGCAGGCGGAGCAGGCCGTCGTGACGCGTCGGCGCCGGTCCGCGCTGCGGGTCGTCGGGGGACTCGCCGCCGTGCTCGCCGTGTGCGCCGGGGCCGGCTGGCTCGTCGCGACCCTCGTCTGAGCCGCGACGCTCGGCCGCCCCACCGCGGTCGAGGTGAACAGCGACCCCGTGGTGGTCGGGTTTAACCTCGGCTCCAGCTCCCCCACTGCGGTCGAGGTGAAAGGCGACGCTCAGGTGGTCGGGTTTCACCTCGACCCGCGTCGCGTCAGGGGCGCACAACGCCCCCGGCGCTCAGGCGGAGCAGGCCGGGGCCGCAACCGGGGCCGGGCGACCCACGCCGGGCATCCCGAGCGACACCGCCGGCTTGCCGGGCACGGGCGCGTCCTGGAGCGCCGACCACGCGTCGCCGCCCGCCGTGCGGCGCAGCCGGTAGGTCCCGCCCTGCACGCCGCTGTCGGCCACGAGGTGGTGCGGGGCACCGTAGGTGACGCCCACGGTCACGACGTCCCCGGGACGCGGCCGCTCGGCGCCGTCCGGCACGGCGAAGTGCACGAGGCGGTTGTCGCGCGCGCGACCGCTCATCCGGGCCGTCTCCCCGTCCTTGCGCCCCTCGCCGGGGGCGACGAGGACCTCGACCTCGCGGCCCTCGAGCGTCCGGTTCTCCGCCCAGGACACGCGCTCCTGGAGCTCGATGAGCCGCTCGAACCGCTCCTGGACGACGGCCTTCGGGACCTGGTCCTCCATCGTCGCGGCCGGCGTGCCGGGACGGATGGAGTACTGGAAGGTGAACGCGCTCGAGAAGCGCGAGGCCTCGACGACGCGCAGCGTCTCGGCGAAGTCCTCCTCGGTCTCGCCGGGGAAGCCGACGATGAGGTCGGTGGTGATCGCGGCGTCGGGGATGGCCGCGCGCACGCGGTCGATGATCCCGAGGAACTTCTCGCTGCGGTAGCTGCGGCGCATCGCCTTGAGCACCCGGTCGGACCCGGACTGCAGCGGCATGTGCAGGCTCGGCATGACGTTCGGCGTCTGCGCCATCGCGTCGATGACGTCGTCGGTGAAGGCCGCCGGGTGCGGGCTCGTGAAGCGCACGCGCTCGAGGCCGTCGATCTCGCCGCAGGCGCGCAGGAGCTTGCCGAACGCGAGGCGGTCTCCGAACTCGACGCCGTAGGTGTTGACGTTCTGGCCGAGCAGCGTCACCTCGACGACGCCCTGCGCGACGAGGGCCTCGATCTCGGCGAGGACGTCGCCGGGGCGACGGTCCTGCTCCTTGCCGCGCAGGCTCGGGACGATGCAGAACGTACAGGTGTTGTTGCAGCCCACCGAGATCGACACCCAGCCGGCGAACGCGGAGTCACGCCGGGTCGGGAGGGTCGAGGGGAAGGTCTCGAGCGACTCGAGGATCTCGACCTCGGCGCGCTTGTTGTGCCGGGCGCGGTCCAGCAGGGCCGGCAGGCTGCCGATGTTGTGCGTGCCGAACACGACGTCGACCCACGGGGCGCGCTGGACGATCGTGTCGCGGTCCTTCTGCGCCATGCAGCCGCCGACGGCGATCTGGAGGTCCGGGTTGGCGGTCTTGGCCGGCCGCAGCTGCCCGAGGTTGCCGTAGAGCTTGTTGTCGGCGTTCTCGCGCACCGCGCAGGTGTTGAACACGACGACGTCGGCGACGTCGGGCCGCTCCGCGTCCGGGACGCTCGCGAGGTCGACGTAGCCGGCGGTCTCGAGCAGGCCCGCGAGGCGCTCGGAGTCGTGGACGTTCATCTGGCACCCGTGGGTGCGCACGTCGTAGGTCTTGGCAGCAGTCATGGCCCGTCAAGGGTACGCGGCGCCCCGGCGGGCTCGGTCACGCCGGCGTCGGCCGGCGCGCTCGGCGGCCGGACCGCGGCGGCGAGCAGCGCCGCCCACGCCAGCCCCACGCCGAGCGCCAGCACGACCTCGCTCGCCGTCGAGTAGCCGACGACGAGCCGCGCGCCGACGAGGACGAGGACCACGGCGGCGGCGGCCGTCCACGCCGCCACCCGCCCGGCCCACGGCAGGACCGGGGACGCGAGGACGACCGCGAGCACGAGGGCGGTGAGGACCACCGGCAGCTGGTTGAGGAAGAGGTAGCGGGCCTCCCCCAGCTCGGCCGGCCCGCGCACGGCGTCCGCCGCCCACTTCGTCGCGACGGCCAGGGCGACCAGCCCACCGACCCCGACGACCGCCCGCACCCGCGCCTCGGCGCCTGGCACCGAGCGGGAGAGGACGACGAGGGCCACGAGCACCGCCGCGCCGACGACGAACGGTGTGCGCAGCACGTGGACGACGGTGTCGGCGGCGTCCGTCGCGGCGCCCGAGGCGTGCGCGGCGAACCACGCGCCGACGGGCTCGTCGAGCGAGCGCAGGCCGGTGCGCCCCACCGCGAAGGCGACGACGGCCGTCGTCAGCACGCCGACGAGCACGGCGGCCACGACCCACACGAGACCCGACACCACCTGCGCCGCGCGCCCGCCGGCCAGGGCGGAGGTCCGGCGCTCGACGCGCCGGCGGACGAGGGTGGAGGCCGCCTGCGCGCCGCGCGCCGCGGGCGCCGACCGCCACTCCGGGTGCATCGCGACCGTGCGCCCGAGCCACGTGAGGCCGAGGACGAGGCCGGTGAGGACCGCCACGGACACCATGGCCCGCCCGAGGAGGGCGCTCACCGCGTCCCAGCTCGAGCCGGCGAGGTGCCCCAGGAGCGTGAGCGAGACCGCCCAGGCCGTGGCCGCGGGGACGCTGGCCCGTGCGAAGCGCTGCCACGGCGTGCCCGACATCCCGATGATGCGGGGCACGAGCGTGCGCGCGACGACGACGAACTGGGCGACGACCACGGCCTGCGTCCCGCGCCGGGCGAGCAGGTCGTCGGCGAGGGCCCACCTGCTCTCGCCGACGCGCTGCCCCAGCCTCGAGGTGCGCACGGCGGCGCCGCCGTCACGCCCGGAGCGCCAGCCGAGGGAGGTGCCGGCGACCGCGGCCGCGACGGCGAGCGCGTAGACGACCGGGGCCGGGACCGCGCCCACGCCGGCGAGCACCCCGAGGCCGATGACGGCCGTCGTGCCCGGCAGGAGCATCCCGACGACGGTGCCGGACTCGGCGAGCACCGACGCGGCGAGCAGCACCGCGAGGGGCCACGCGGGCAGCGAGCCGAGGGCGTCGGTCAGCACGGGGCCAGCGTGGCACGCGCCGGCCCGCCCGCGGGAGGCCTCCGGGCCGCCCGGCCTAGGCGAGCCGCGTGAAGGCGACCCGGACCTCGAGCGAGGCCGTGGCCCGGCCGGAGTAGATGCCCTTGAACGGCGGGACGTCGTCGTAGTCGCGCCCGCGCGCGACGACGACGTGGTCGTCCGCGACCGTCGTGCCGTTCGTCGGGTCGGCCGGCACCCACGCGTCGTCCCAGAGCTCGACCCACGCGTGGCTCTCGCCGGTCGCGCTCTCACCGACCTCGAGGTCCCGCCGCGGCACGAGGTAGCCGGAGACGTACCGCGCGGGGATGCCGAGGGCCCGCAGGGCGCCGATGGTGATGTGGGCGAAGTCCTGGCAGACGCCGGCCCGCTCGCGCCAGGCCTCCTCACCGGTGCTGTGCACGGCCGTCGCGCCGGGGCGGTACTCCATCGCCTCGCGGACCCGCCCGCAGATCTCGTCCGCGGCCGCGCGCGGCGAGTCGAGGCCCCGGACCGCGTCGACGAGCTCGGCGATGCCGTCGCCCACCCGGGTGCGGTCGGAGACCATGAGCCACTCGTAGAGCCGGTCCTGGACGGCGGCGTCGCGCACGGTCGCCCAGGTGCACGTCGCCGCGGGGAGCGGTGCGGCCGACCGCTCCACGGTCGAGATCGCCTCGATGTCGAGGCGGTCGTGCTGGGCGAGGCTCTCCATCGCCATGACGCGCGCGCCCCAGTGGTCGCGGTAGACGTGGCTCCACGTCATCGGCCGGATGCGGATGCGGTTCTCGAGCGTCGTCTGCCCGGCCTCGTTCGGCGGGGTCATCCGCAGCTCGTTGTGGGCGGCGCGGACCGGGCCGTCGTAGACGAGCGACGTCGTGTGCACGATGCGGTAGCGGCGCACGTCAGACCACGTCCCTCGACCAGGTGGGCAGCGGGCCGGACTGGAAGTACCGGGCCGCGATGGCGGTCGACGCAGCGGTCACGGCGGACTGCACGCGGAGCATCTGCGCGGGCAGGTCGGCGATGACCTCGCCCGTCGAGCGGTACTCGAGGGAGGTGCGTACCCGGCCGAGCTGGCGGCGCGCCTCGTCCGAGACGCCGATGCGCTCGGCCTGCGGGGGCGAGAGCGCCTCGAGCCGGCGCTCGGCCTCGAGCAGCGAGAAGAACACCGACCGGGGGAACTCGCGGTCGAGGACGAGGAAGGCTGCGGCCCGGTCGTCGCTGAGCAGACCCCGCTGGCTGCGCATGAACGCCTGCTGCGCACCGCAGCTCGACAGGACCACCGACCACGGCGCGCCCCCGCCCGGGAGGCCGCCGGTGGCGACGAGGCGCGCGGTCATGTCGGCGCGCTCGATGCTGCGCCCGAGGACGAGGAAGTCCCAGGCCTCGTCGTGCGACATCGTCGAGTCGGCGATGCCGGCGACGAACGCGGCGCGCTCGCGCACCCACGACAGGTGCCGCTCGGTGACGGCCGCGCGGCCGAAGCCGTTCCACCGGTGCCACGTCGTGTTGATGCCCTCCCACAGCTCGGTCGAGAGGGTCTCGCGGGCCCGGCGGGCGTTCTCGCGGGCGGCGAACCACGCCCCGCTGATCGAGCTCGGGTTCGACCGGTCGAACACGAGCGACGCGCCGACGTCGTCGAAGGACACCGACCCCTCGTGCGGCAGGCCCATGATCACCGAGAGGACGGTGTGCGCGGCCTCGGACTCGACGGCCACGGGGTCCTCGAGCAGCTGGAGGCGGAGCACGTCGACGATGCGCGCGGTCCCGTCGGCGCGCTCGGTGTAGCGACCGATCCAGAACAGCGACTCCGCGATCCGGCTCAGCATCCGGCTGCACCCCCGTCGGTCGGTCGGCCCTGTTGCTGCTGTTGCTGCTGGGCGCGCATGCTGTCCTCGAGCGAGGCGGTCGGGGCGCTCATGACGACGACCTCGCGGTTGTCCGGGTGCGCGGTCGACGTCGGCGGCACGGCGCGGCGGTCGGAGAGGACCCAGGTGTCTTTCGAGCCGCCGCCCTGGCTGGAGTTGACGACGAGCTCGCCCTCCGGGAGCGCGACGCGGGTCAGGCCGCCGGGCAGGACCCGCACCCGCTCACCGTCGTTGACGGCGAACGGGCGCAGGTCGACGTGGCGGGGTGCGAGCCGGCCGCCGATGAGCGTGGGCACCGTCGAGAGCTGGACGACCGGCTGCGCGATCCAGCCCCGGGGGTCGGTGCGGATCGCCTCGCGGAGCCGGTCGAGGGTCGCGCCGTCGGCGCGCGGGCCGACGACGAGGCCCTTGCCGCCGGAGCCGTCGACCGGCTTGACGACCATCTCGTCGAGGTGCGCGAGCACGTGCTCGAGGCCGGCGTCGTCGGCGCAGCGGTAGGTGTCGACGTTGGGGAGGATCGGGTCCTCGTCGAGGTAGAAGCGGATGAGGTCGGGCAGGTAGCTGTAGATGAGCTTGTCGTCGGCGACGCCGTTGCCGATCGCGTTCGCGACCGTGACGCGGCCGGCGCGCATCGCCGAGACGAGCCCGGCCGCCCCGAGGACGGAGTCGCCGCGGAAGTGCACGGGGTCGATGAACTCGTCGTCGACGCGGCGGTAGATGACGTCGACCGGCCGGTCACCGGTCGTCGTGCGCATCCGCACCTGCCCGCCGACGCACACGAGGTCGCGGCCCTCGACGAGCTCGACGCCCATCATCCGCGCGAGGAGGGCGTGCTCGAAGTAGGCGCTGTTGAAGACGCCCGGGGTGAGGACGACGACCGTCGGGTCGCCGGCACCGTCGGGGGCGGCCGCACGCAGGGCGTCGAGGAGCATCCGCGGGTAGTCGTGCACCGGCCGGATGCGCATCGTCGCGAACGCCTCGGGGAAGACGTTGGCCATCGCGCGCCGGTTGGCGATGACGTAGCTGACGCCCGACGGCACACGGACGTTGTCCTCGAGGACGCGGAAGGTGCCCTGCTCGTCGCGGATGAGGTCGACCCCGGAGACGTGCACGCGCACGCCGTTCGTCGGGCGGATGCCCATGACCGCGCGGTGGTAGTGGCTCGAGCTGGCGATGAGGCGCCACGGGAGGATGCCCTCGTGCACCGCGCGCGGGATCTCGCCCTCGCGCGAGTAGATGTCGTCGAGGAACGACTCGAGCGCCGTGACCCGTTGCTGCACACCGGACTCGATGACCTGCCACTCGTGGGCGCTGATGACCCGCGGCACGGCGTCGAGCGGGAAGGGCCGCTCCTCCCCGGCGTAGTCGAACGTCACGCCCTGGTCGAGGTAGGAGCGCGCGAGGATGTCGGCCCGCTCGCGCAGCGTCGTCCCCGTCGTCGAGCGCAAGGTGTGGAAGACGGCCTTGTACGGGGTCCTCGGCTCCTGCGGGCCCGCGAGCATCTCGTCCCACGGCCCGCCGCCGAGCCGGTAGCCGTCGAACAGGCTCTCCGCGGCCTCGGTGCTGGTCGGCTCGGTCACGGGCCGAACCTAGGGCGAATCGGTGACCGTGTCATCACGAGCGTGTCTCGGCCGTGTTTCCGGGGTCCTGTGCCGTCGACCGACCGTGCCGCCCCCGCCGGTGTCGTTGCCGGATGCCCCGGCAGCTGCAGGGTGATCGCGCAGGATCCCCTGAGGCCTCCCACCGGCTCGCCCCCGCGGGTAGCCTCGCGCGCATGGGAGAGCTCGTCGGGGGGCCGGTGCCGCTCCTCCCCGCTGCCCGGCGACGAGCCGGGCGCCCCGCCGCTGCCGCCTCGCTGGCCGTGGCGTGCGCACTCGGCGGGTGCTCCGGCTCGGGTGAGGCGGTGGGCACGGTGACCTCTCCCGCCCCGACCGTCGTCTCGTGCCCGGGAGGGTCGGTGAACTCAGGTGTGCCGGACGGCGTGGCCGGCTCCGACGGTGTCGCCGACGTCCGCGAGCACGCCACCCGGTGGGCCGACGCCGCGGGCTTCGCCGACCGGTTCCCCGCGGCGCGCCTCGTCGTCGTGCAGTCGCCGGGCGAGGCCGCCGCACGCTTCGTCGAACGCGACGTCCTCCGCGCGAAGCTGACGTACTCGAGGTCGTCCGACGCCCGGGTGCTCGACGCGCTCGAGTACTGCTGACCGCCGGTGCGGCCGACGGAACGCTCCGGCCAGCGCGCCCGTTGCACCCGGTACCGACGAGAGGACAGGCGTGCGCACGCTGCTCAACATCATCTGGTTCGTCTTCGGGGGCCTCTGGCTGGCCCTCGGCTACGCCCTGGCCGGGGTCGTGCTCTGCGTCCTCGTCGTGACGTTCCCGCTGGGCGTCGCGTCCTTCCGGATGGCCAGCTACGCCCTGTGGCCGTTCGGCCGCGCGGTGGTCCAGAAGCCCGGCGCCGGAACGGGGTCCGTGCTGCTCAACGTCGTGTGGATCGTGCTCGCCGGCTGGTGGCTGGCACTCGGCCACCTGATGACCGCCGTCGCGCAGGCGGTGACGATCATCGGTATCCCGCTGGCAATCGCCAACCTCAAGATGCTGCCGGTCTCGCTCGTGCCGTACGGCAAGGAGATCGTGCCGACGGACGCGCTGCCGCCCGGCCGTCGCCCGCTGCACTCGCTCTGAGCCGGCGACGGATCCGCGGGAGTCAGTCCCGCCGGTGCTCCGGCGCCTCGCGGACCGCCTCGCGCACGACGCGCATCGTCACCTCGGCGTCGTAGCCCTTGCGCGCGAGCATCCCGGCGAGGCGTCGGGTCTGGACGTGCGGCTCCAGGCCGTGCATCGTGCGCATCTTCTTCGCGACGAGTGCGCGCGCCCGGTCCTCCTCGTCGTGCGGGTCGACCTGGGCGATGGCCGCCGCGGCGGTGTCGTCGTCGACTCCCTTGCGCCGCAGCTCCTGCCGCAGCGCTCGCCGGGCCAGGCCGCGCCCCGCCTGCTGGGAGCGGACGAGCATCCCGGCGTAGGCGTCGTCGTCGACGAGGCCGACCTCCTCCATCCGGTCGAGGACGGCCGCCGCGACGTCGTCGGGGCAGTCCTTGCGCCGCAGCACGTCCTCGAGCTGGTGACGGCTGCGCGGCGCCGCCGTGAGCTGGCGCAGCACGATCTGCCGGGCCCAGTCGTGCGGGTCCGGCTCGCTGCCCCGGGTCCGCGGGTCGGCCTCGGGGTCGGCGGGCCGGGAGCCGGCCCGGCCCCCGCGCCCCTCGGCCCGGCGACCCCGGGACCGGCCACCGCGCCCGCGCGGCCCGCCGCGCACCTCCCCGCTGCTCTCCTCGCGCGCGCCGTCACCCTCCGGCGGGGTCCACGCTCCCCCCGAGGACCCCGCGGAGCCCGGCGACCCGGTGGTCAGCGGGTCGCCGTCGCCCTCGATGAGCGCGCGGAGGTCGTCGAGGGACGGGGACGGCCCCACCGCCCACTCGGGCGGCGGGGCCGATCCGTCGCTGAACGCCATCGGCGTGGACCTCAGAAGTCGACCGGCACGTCCGGCACGGCCTCGAGCTCGGGCTTGACCCCGACCCCGAGCTTCTCCTTGATCTTGCGCTCGAGCTCGTCGGAGAGCTCCGGGTTGTCCTTGAGGAACGCGCGCGCGTTCTCCTTGCCCTGCCCGAGCTGGTCGCCGTCGTACGTGTACCAGGCGCCGGCCTTGCGGACGAAGCCGTGCTCGACGCCCATGTCGATGAGGCCACCCTCGCGGGAGATGCCCTGCCCGTAAAGGATGTCGAACTCGGCCTGCTTGAACGGCGGGCTCACCTTGTTCTTGACGACCTTGCAGCGGGTGCGGTTGCCGACCGGGTCGGTGCCGTCCTTGAGGGTCTCGATGCGGCGGACGTCGAGGCGGACCGACGCGTAGAACTTGAGCGCCTTGCCACCGGTCGTCGTCTCGGGCGAGCCGAACATGACGCCGATCTTCTCGCGCAGCTGGTTGATGAAGATCGCCGTCGTCCCGGTCGTGTTGAGGGCACCGGTGATCTTGCGCAGCGCCTGCGACATGAGGCGGGCCTGGAGGCCGACGTGGCTGTCGCCCATCTCGCCCTCGATCTCGGCGCGGGGCACGAGCGCCGCGACGGAGTCGATGACGATGATGTCGAGCGCGCCCGAGCGGATGAGCATGTCGGCGATCTCGAGCGCCTGCTCACCGGTGTCGGGCTGGGAGACCAGCAGCGCGTCGGTGTCGACACCCAGCTTCTTCGCGTACTCGGGGTCGAGCGCGTGCTCGGCGTCGATGAACGCCGCGATGCCGCCGGCCTTCTGCGCGTTGGCGACCGCGTGCAGCGCGACCGTCGTCTTACCGGAGGACTCCGGCCCGTAGATCTCGACGACGCGGCCCCGGGGCAGGCCCCCGATGCCGAGCGCGACGTCGAGCGAGATCGAGCCGGTGGGGATGACGGCGATCGGCGGACGGACGTCGTCGCCGAGGCGCATGACCGCACCCTTGCCGTGCTGCTTCTCGATCTGGGCCATCACCGAGGCGATGGCCTTGTCCTTCTCGTTGCCGTTGGCCGCGGCCACCGGGTTGGGCATCACGCTTCCGCGGGATCCAGCCATGTCACACCAGTCCTTCGTGTCGTCATCGAGCGCGCCTCCCGGCGACCTGGCCCCCGCCGTCGGTCTCGTCGCGAGGTCTGGGTCAGACGCTAGGTGGAGGCACCGACACCGGTCACAGGTCGCCGTGGGACCTGTGGACGAGTGCTGCCGGGGTCACCACCTGTGGACGAGCATAGGCGAACACGTGTTCGACGCCCGCAGGACACGCCCGCGACACGCCGGACCGTGGTCCGGCCTCAGCCGGTCGGTGCGGGGACGCCCCACATCGCCGCGACGTGCCGGACGTCGGTGCCGCAGCACCCACCGAGCACGCGCATCGCCGGGAGCCGACGGCTCACGTGCATCTGGTCCGCCGCGAGCCGGTCCGGGTCGCCGTCGTCGAGCTCCTCCGCCTCGTCGAGCTCGGCGTGGCTCATCGTCGAGGCGTTGACCCGGGTGCCGAGCAGCCGCCGCACCCACTCCCCCTCGTCGAGCGCCGGCAGGACGTGCGTCGGGTGGGCGCAGTTGACCATGTAGTGGTCCGGCGCGGCGACCCCGTCGACCGCCCGCACGGCGTCGGCGAGCGCGCTCCCGTCGGGCAGGCGCCCGTCGGTCTCGACGGTGAACCCGACCGAGACGGGCAGGCCCGCCTCGCGCGCCGCGAGGACCACCCCGATGCCCTCGGCAGGGGTGGTCAGGGTGAGCGCGGAGACGAGGTCGGCGCCCGCGTCGGCGAAGGCCCGGACCTGGGGTGCGTGGTAGGCGCGGGCCTCCTCCGGGTCCGGGGCCTCCCCCGCCACGTAGCCGTCGCCCCGGGGGCCCAGCTGGCCCGCGACGAGGACGGCGGGGACGTCGTAGCCCGCTGCCAGCCCCCGCAGCAGGGCGATCGCCGCGGCGTTGGCGCGCACCATCGCGTCGACGTCGTAGCCGACCCGCGCCGCCCAGTCGGGGTTGGCCCGCCAGGTCGGGGACTCCAGCAGCAGCCCGGCACCGGCGGCGGCCGCCACGGCGGCGTACCCGTCGTAGTACCGCCCGAGCAGGTCGCGTCCGGTCGGGTCCTCGACGAGGGGGAAGGCGGCGAACTCCGGGAGGTCGACGCCGTGGTGGAAGATCAGGTCGGTCTCCAGGCCGCCGTCGGTGACGAAGCCACGGAGCGCGGGGTCGTGCAGGGCCGCGAGCGGCCCGGTGGTGGTCTCCATCCCCCGCAGTGTCCTCCGCCCCGTGCGGCCTGGGAAGGGCTCAGGTGAGCAGCAGCGTCGCGATGCGCCGGGCCGTGCCCCAGACCCCGAGGGCCCCGAGGACGACGAGGTAGCCGACGTGCCACAGCAGCCCCCACGACACCTCCCCCAGCATCAGCCCGCGCTCGAGCGCGACCCCGTGGTAGAGCGGGGTCAGCCCGACGAGCCACTGCACGGCGTCCGGGTAGGTCGAGAGCGGGAAGAACGTCGCGGAGAAGAGGAACATCGGCTGCACCGCGAGCGTGACGTAGTCGAAGTGCTGCCACGAGCTCATGAAGGTCGTCGCGAACATGCCGACCGCCCCGAAGGCCAGCCCGACGAGCACCGCGGCCGGGACGGCGAGCAGCGCCCACCACGAGTGCACGAGCCCGGCCACCCACGCGACGACGAGGAACATCGCCGAGTAGAGGGCCCCGCGCGAGAGCGACCAGAGGATCTCGCCCACGGCGATGTCGCGCGGGGAGAGCGGTGTCGCGAGCATCGCGTCGTAGAGCTTCTGGTAGCGCAGCTTGAAGAACACGTTGTAGGTGCTGTCGGCGATCGCCCCGTTCATCGCCGACGCCGCGAGCAGCGCGGGCGCGATGAACTCGGCGTAGGGCACGACCGCGCCGGAGTCGGTGGTGACCGTGCGCACCAGCGCCCCGAGGCCGACCCCGATCGAGAACAGGTAGAAGACCGGCTCGACGAACCCGCTGAGCAGCAGCAGCCACGCGCGCCGGAACGCCGCGACGTTGCGCATGAGGACGTACCGCGCCAGCCCGATGCCGGCCGGTGCGGGGACGGCGCGCGCCGCGCGTGCGAGCGTGCCGGCGCTCACGACAGCAGCCTGCGGGTGAAGGACCGGTGCGCGAGCAGGCCCCCGACGACCACGTACAGGGCGAGCACACCGAGGTGCCCGACGCCGGCCCAGCCCGGCCAGACGCCCTCGGACGCGTCGCGAGAGAGCTCGACGCCGTGCCACAGCGGCGTCACCCACGCGAGCGGCTGCATCCACCCCGGCAGCTGGTCGACGGGGAAGAAGGTGCCGGAGAACAACATGAGCGGCGTCATGACGAACCGGAAGAGGATGCTGAAGCCGCTGTCGTCCTCGAGGCGGGCCGCGAGCGCGAACGTGGGGACGGAGAACGCCATCCCGGTGAGGACCGCGACGGGGACGGCGAGCAGCACCCACCACGACCCGAACGCCCCGAACGGCGCGGCGACGAGCAGGAAGATCGCGGTCGCGACGCCGAGCTGCACGGCGACGACGAGCAGGTGCCCCCAGAGGACCTCCCCGACGCGCAGCGGCGTCGAGAGCATCGCGGAGTACATCCGGTTCCACTTGATGTAGCCCATGACGGCGTAGGTCGAGTCGCCGAACGCGAGCATCATCGCCTGCATCGCGACGATGCCGGGGACGACGTAGCGCAGGTACGGCAGGCCCTCGACCCCGCCGGCACGGGCGTCGACGAGGGAGCCGAGGCCGAGGCCCATCGAGAGCAGGAAGAACAGCGGCGAGACGAAGCGCCCGATGACCGAGCCCTTCCACGTGCGCCGGTAGACGTACAGGTGGTGGGCCATCACCGCGCCGAGCCGCTCGCCGCGGCTCGTGGGGCGGCGCGGGCCCGGGCCGAGGCGCCCGCTGGGGGCGTCGGCGACGGCAGGTCCGGGGACGGTGGGCGCGGACATCAGTCGACCAGCGAGCGGCCGGTGAGGTGGAGGAAGACGTCCTCGAGCGTCGAGCGGCGCACGAGCGAGGACAGCGGGCGGACGCCGCGCTCGTGGAGCCGGGCGAGGGTCTCGTCGCCGTCGGCGGTGTAGGCGAGCAGGCGGTCGGGCAGCTCCTCGACCCGCTCGGCCACGGCGCGGGCGGCGTCGACGTGCCGCTCCTGCTCGTCGACGGGGAAGCGCAGTTCGACGACCTCGCGCGTCGAGTAGGCCTCGATGAGCTCGCGCGGGCTGCCCTCGGCGACGATCCGGCCGTGGTCCATGACGACGAGCCGGTCGCACAGCTGCTCGGCCTCGTCCATGTAGTGCGTCGTGATGATGAGCGTGACGCCCTCGCGCTTGAGCCGGTAGAGGCGGTCCCAGAGGACGTGCCGGGCCTGCGGGTCCAGGCCGGTCGTCGGCTCGTCGAGGAGGAGCACCTCGGGGTCGTTGACGAGCGCCCGCGCGATGGTGAGCCGGCGCTTCATCCCGCCGGACAGCGGCTCGACGCGGTCGTGCCGGCGCTCGGTCAGCTGCGCGAAGTCGAGGAGCTCGTCGGTGCGGGCGCGGACCTCCTGGCGGGAGAGGCCGAAGAAGCGCCCGTAGACCCAGAGGTTCTCCTCGACCGAGAGGTCCTCGTCGAGCATGTCCTGCTGGGGACAGACGCCGAGCCGGGCGCGGATGGCGGCGCCGTCGGCGGCGGGGTCCATCCCGAGGATGCGCAGCTCGCCGCCGGAGACCGGCGAGACGCAGCCGACCATCTTCATCGTCGAGGACTTGCCGGCACCGTTCGGGCCGAGGAACCCGAACGCCTCGCCCCGCTTCACCTCGACGTCGATGCCGTCGACGGCCGTGAAGTCGCCGAAGCTCTTGGTGAGGCCCCGGGCCCGCAGCAGCACGTCGTCGGTCACGAGGGGTGACGCTAGCCGAGCCCTCCGACGAGCGCGCACCGGATTTCGGCCTCCGGCGGCCGGGACGGGGACGGCCGGGCTCCTGACACGGCCGGTGTCAGCGCAGGTCAGGGGCCTGACACGGGGTGTCAGGCCGTCCGGGGACACGGTCGGCGCGCGGACGCCGCCCCGGACGACCAGCGTGGCGGCACCGCACCACCCCGCCCCCAGGAGGACCCCGTGCCCCACCGCCCCACCCGTCGCTCCGCCCTGACCGGCGCGGTGCTCGCCCCGCTCGGTCTCGCGCTCGGCGCGCCGAGCGCCGCGGCCGCCGGCAGCGTCGACATGGAGGCCGTCGTCCTCGCCGCCCAGGTCGACCCGCGCCGCCCGGACAGCGCCCTGACGACCGGCGCCGGCCCGAGCGTGCGGCTCGTCGAGCGCGCCCTCGCCGACCGCGGGCTCCTCGACCCCGCCTACGTCGACGGCCACTTCGGCACCCTGACGGTCTCGGCGTACGCGGCCTGGCAGCGCTCGCTCGGGTACACCGGGCTCGCGGCCAACGGCCTGCCCGGGCGTACGTCGCTCACCCGCCTCGGCGAGGGCCGGTGGAGCGTCGTGCGGCCGCTCTCCCCCGGCTCGAAGGTCGCCTTCCGCGGCGTCACGGTGAACACGAGGACCCGCTCGATGCTGCGGGCGGCCGAGGCGCGCGCCGGGCGCACCCTCGTCGTCGAGCAGGGCTCCTACAACCCCGGCGGCGACCCGACGTCGGCCGGCACCCACGACGGCGGCGGCACCCTCGACCTCGACGCCGAGGCCCTCCGCTCGGCCGCCCGCACGAGCGTCGTCCGCGCGCTGCGCGAGGTCGGCTTCGCCGCCTGGCTGCGCTCGCCAGCGCAGGGCGACTGGCCCTGGCACGTGCACGCCGTCGCGATGAGCGACACCGACCTCTCGAGCGCCGCCCAGCACCAGGTCGGCGACTACCACCTCGGCCGCAACGGCCTCGCGAACCGCGGCCCCGACGACGGGCCCCGCGTCACCATCCGCACCTGGGAGGAGTACCAGCGACTGTCGTGACCCCCGGGGGACCCGCTCCCCCGACCCCGGGCGGCCGCGACCGCGACGCCCGTCCACCCCCGCGTCAGGAGGACGTGATGAGCACCACCCTCAAGAAGGTCGCGGCGAGCGCCGCGGCCGCCCTCACCGCCACGACGGCGTTCGTCGCCGCGAGCGCCCCCGCCCAGGCCGCGGCCCGGGACGGCGTCTGCGACACCGGCGAGTTCTGCCTGTTCTACAACAGCGACAACGCCGGCGCCGTCAGCGACTTCACCACCTCGATCGCCGACTACGGCACCACCCAACCGTCCTGCTACGACTTCAAGGGCACCAAGGCCGGCCACGGGCTCTGCGTCAAGAACGAGGCCGCCTCCGTCTGGAACCGCACCGGCAAGAGCGTCACCGTCTACTACAACAGCAGCTACGCCGGCG
>NZ_JAHHWP010000030.1:0-17287 GCF_018729305.1 Phycicoccus mangrovi
CACCAACGCCGCCTCTGGGCCACCGTCCGAACACACCCCGACCAAGACGGCCACCACGTCACCTGGGACCTCACCCCCGGCTCCTACGACCACCACCTCGACACCCTCCGCCACCCACCCGACGACCTGACCGGCTCGGCCGCGTGAACCCGGTTGCCGCGATCGACGGGTCGCCGCACAGTGGGGAGCGTGACCGAGCGACCGACCCTGTTCCTCACCGTCGGCCTGCCGGGAGTGGGGAAGACGACCCGGGCCGAGGAGCTCGCCGCCCGGCACGGCATCCTGCGGCTGACCCCAGACGACTGGATGGCCGGTCGGGGTCATCCGCGGTCGAGGACGAGCCATCCGCCGTGGTGCTCGGTGACCTCGGCGCGCCACCCCTCGGCCGCCGCACCCCACTCCCGCAGCGCCCCCAACGTGACGGCCCACAGGTGCCCGAACTGCTCGCTCGGCGAGTCCTCGAGCGGGACGCCGACGACCACGCGGGCCCGGGCCAGCCGGCACGCCTCCCGCAGCACCTGGGCCGCGTGGTCCGGCTCGAGGTGCTCGAGCAGGTGCACGGCGAGGACCGTGTCGGCGCTGCCGTCGGGCAGCGGCACGTGGGCCGCGTCGCACGTCAGCGTCGCGACGTCGACCCCGAAGCGCGGGGCCATCGCACCGAGCAGCCGCATCGTGCCGCCCGAGACGTCCGAGGCGGTCACCGCCCGTCCGTCGGCCGCCACGCGCAGCGCGAGGAAGCCGAAGCAGCTCCCCAGTTCGAGCACCGACCTCCCCCGCACGAGGGACTCGGCCCGCGCGTACACGGGCGCGTAGTCGCGGATGCACCCGTGGCCGGCGGTCGTCCCCGGCCGGGGGTCGGCCCGGGCCGCCGCACCGACCGCCGCGAGCGTGTTGGCGTAGAACGCCTCCCACGCCACCTCGGGCTCATCGGCGCAGGTCAGCACGACACCGGTGAACACCCGCTCGAAGAGCTCGGACCCGCGCAGCCACCCCGGCTCGAAGAGCTCGTCCGAGAGCAGCCCGGCGAGGTCGTCGTCGACCTCGCCCAGGCCGAGACCGTGCTCGACCACGAGGTCCGTCCCGTCGTGGACGAGGTCGAAGTGCGGCGTGCGCACCGCGCCCAGCCGCATCCGGGTGTCCGGGCGGCGCGGGCGCACCGTCACCACCCCGTCGCGGTAGCAGGCTCCCACGACCGGAGCGAGGGCGTCGATGGGTGCGACGGTCATACCAGCACCTCCGCCATCCGGTGCGAGAACGACTCCAGCGCACCGAGGTTGCGCACGACCTCGATGTGGTCGCACGACGGCTCGTACAGCGGCAGGTCGCACCGTCCCAGCGCCCACGAGTACCGCGGCTCGGGGGTCAGCCACACCACGTGCCGGGCGCGACGGGCGATCTCCTCGAACGCACCGACCGCGGGGTCCTTGCCGTTGCCGCGCCCGTCGCCGATGACGACGACGGTCGTGCGCCGGGTGATGGCCGAGCCGTACTCGTCGAGGAACTGGCGCAGCACGCTGCCGTAGTCGCTGTCCGCGTCGAGGTCGACGACCCCGCCGTCCGCGCGTCCCGCCATGACCATCGCGAGCGCCTGCTGGACGTGGTGGTCGTCGAAGAGGTCGGTGATCTCGGCGACCTCGTCGACGAACGCGAACGAGCGGACCTTCGACGCCACCGACTGCAGCCCGTGGACGAGGTGCAGGGCGAACCCCGACGCGGCGCGCACCGACAGCGAGACGTCGCAGAGGACGAGCAGCTGCGGCCGGTCCTCACGCTTGCTCACGAGCACCGGCCGGAACGGGACGCCGTCGTAGCGCATGTTCGAGCGCATGGTCCGCCGGCTGTCGATGACCCCGCGCCCCGCGACGTGCCGCCGGGGCCGGGGCGCCCCCCGCAGCGCGCGCAGCAGCCGGCGCACGGCCTCCTCGAAGGCGAGCCGGTCCGACTCCGCGAGGACCTCGGCCCGCGCCACGTCGAGCTCGCGCTCCTCGACCTCCGCCTGCGTCGCCATGAGGTGCTCGAGGTGCTGCTTGATCCGCTCCGGCAGCGACGCCAGCAGGGGCGCCAGCTGCTCGCGCAGCCGCGCGACGTCGGGGTCGTCGAGCAGCGCCTCGAGCTCGTCGTCCGGCTCGCCGAGCCAGCTGAGCAGGGCCAGCTCCTCGGCGACGGTCAGCTCGACGTCGAGCTCGGCGCCGCGCGCCTGCGTCAGCCGCCCGGGCGTCCCCGGGTTGTGCAGCCGGGAGGTCGACACCTGCACGCGCGCGGCCTCGCCCTGCGGCGTCACCCCGTCCTTGGACAGCACGACCTCGTCGGTCATCGACGCCATGTCGATCTTGTTCGCCTCCTGGTGGAGGTTGTACTGCTGCGCGAGGTCCTCGGGCCGGAAGAACTCCCGGATGTCCTGCGGCGCACCGTGGCTGTGGCCCTGCTGCGGGGTGTCGGAGAGCTCGTCCGAGATGGTCAGCCCGGTCAGCTCGCCCTCGTCGGACAGGTCGTCGTGCGCGTGCCCGTGGCCCTCGGCCTCCGTGACGACGGCCCGCAGCCGGAAGAACCGGTCGAACACGGCGTCGAACACCTCGAGGTCGCGCCGGTCCTTGACGAGCGTCACCCGCAGCGCCGAGCGCAGCACCTCGCGGTCGGCCATGATGCCCGGCTGCGCCGCCGCCTCGAGTGCGTCGACCGCCTCCGCGACGCTCACCCGCATCCCGTGCAGGCGCAGGAAGCGGATGAACCGGTGCAGCGAGCTCTCCACGACGCCCCGCTAGACCGGTCGCCGCCGGGCGCCACCGGTGCGGAACGAGCGCTGGCCCTGGCTGCTCGAGACCTTGCGCGGCTCGGCGGGGGCCGCGCTCGGCGAGCCGTAGTACGCCTCGTCGTGCCGGCCGGGCTGGTCCTTGCCGGCCCGCACCTCGCGGCCGTCGGGCCCGTCGGCGCCCCCGGGGTCGTCGTGCGTGTGGCCGTGCCCGTGCCCGTGTCCGTGGCCGTGACCGCGCTCGGCCGGGACGGTCTGGTTGGGGTCGACGAGCCGCGGCAGCTCGCGGGTCGCCATCCCGAGGTCGCGCTCGTACTTCGTGACGACGTTGAGCGTCTCGGCGAGCACCGGCGCCGACAGCTCGGTCACCCCGAGGACGGCGAGGGTCCGTGCCCAGTCGATCGTCTCGGAGATGCTCGGGGCCTTGCGCAGCTCCAGCTCGCGCAGGCCGCGCACGACCCCGACGAGCTGCTCGGCCAGCGCGTCCGCCAGCCCGGTGTCCTTGGAGCGGATGATCTCGAGCTCGCGCTCGGCGCTGGGGTAGTCGAGGAACAGGTGGAGGCAGCGCCGCTTGAGGGCCGCCGAGAGGTCACGGGTGTTGTTCGAGGTGAGGACGACGATGGGGGTCTGCTCCGCGACGAACGTGCCGACCTCGGGCACCGAGACCTGGAACTCGGCGAGCAGCTCGAGGAAGACCGCCTCGAGCGCCTCGTCGGCCCGGTCCACCTCGTCGATGAGCAGGACGACCGGGTCCGGCGACGTGATCGCCTCGAGCAGCGGGCGCGCCACGAGGAAGCGCTCGGAGAAGAACACGCTGTCCTGGGCCGCGATCCGGTCCACCGCCGCGGAGATGTCGGGGGCGTCCTCGACGACCTGCCCGATCTTGTCACGGAGCATCTGCGTGTAGAGCAGCTGCTTGCCGTAGTCCCACTCGTAGAGGGCCTTGGTCTCGTCCTGCCCCTCGTAGCACTGCAGGCGCAGCAGCCGTCGGCCCGTCGCGGCGGCGACGCTCTGCGCCAGCTGGGTCTTGCCGACCCCCGCCGGCCCCTCGAGCAGCAGCGGCTTGCCGAGCGCCGACTGGAGGAAGGCGGTCGTCGCCAGCCGGTCGTCGGTGAGGTAGCCGACGTCGCGCAGCCGCTCGCGCGCATCCTCGACGCTCGCGAAGGTCGTCGGGGTGGGGGCGGGGTCGGTGCTCACGGGTGGTGTCCTCCAACGTCGTCGGTGGTGGGCCGTGCCGGGTCGTGCCGTGGGGCCGGCGCCACCCGTCCGCAGCGAGCGCGGTCGGGTGGCGCCGGGGCGTGGGTCACGAGATGAGGTCGTCCAGGTCGCCGTTCATGCAGTGGTCGACGACCGGGCGCACCGTCTCGAAGGTGCACTCCTTGGCGTTGCCCGGGGTGCAGGCGTCGCCGAGGACGTGGTTGGTGATGCGGTCGACGTCCGCGTCGTCACCGGTGATGACCTTCGCGTTCTCGTAGAACTTCGTCGGACCCTGTCCGAGACGGTTCTTCGAGTAGCTGTCGGCCGTGACGTCGGTGAACTTCTCGGTGATGCCCACGTCGCGCAGGAGGCGGATGGCGGCCTCGAGCGCGGCATCCGCGGCCTGCACGTCGGTCATCCCGTAGGTGTCGACGCCCATCGCCTCGGCCATCTCCGCGAACCGCTTGTACTGGGTGGGCATGTTGAAGGCCCAGACCCGCGGCAGCGCGATCGCGTTGTTCAGCCCGTGGTGCGTGTCGTAGAACGCCGACACCGCGTGGCTGATCGAGTGGATGATCCCGAGCCCGCCGGAGTTGAACGCCTGCGCGGCGATGTACTGCGCGTACATCATCCCCTGGCGGCCGGCGAGGTCCTGCCCGTTCCAGACGGCCTGGCGCAGGTTCTCGGCGGTCAGCTTGATGGCCCGCAGCGCGTTGCCGAGCGAGGGCTCGAAGTTGAGCCGCGAGACGTAGGGCTCGCTCGCGTGGGCGAGGACGTCGAACCCGCACTGCGCCGTGTAGTCGACCGGGCAGTCGTAGTAGAGCACCGGGTCGTCGATGGCCAGCGTCGTCACCGACGCGTCGTCGAACGCGACGTACTTGTGCGGGTTGTCCGGGTCGGTCGTCGTGTCGGTGATGACGTACGCCCACGACGTCTCCGAGCCGGTGCCGGCGGTCGTCGACACCGCGATGTGCGGCGGGTTCTTCGGGTTCTCGGACTTGTTGAAGCCCTCGAACTCGTTGACGTTGCGGCCGTCGTGGGCGACCGCGATGCGGGCCCCCTTGCAGGCGTCGTGCGAGCTGCCGCCACCGATGGAGACGAACGAGTCGCACTCGTTGTCCTGGTAGAGCGAGACCGCGTCCATGACGTTGTAGTCCTTGGGGTTGGACTCGACCTTGTCGTACACGACGACCTCGAGGCCGTGGTACTTCATCGACTCCACGATCTTGTGGACGACGTTCGTGCCGCGCAGGCCCGACGTCATCACGAGGGTCTTGCGGAAGCCCAGCTTGAGGGCCTCCGGACCGATCATCTCGTGCGCCCCGGGACCCATGAGGGCCCGCGGGAAGGGGTGGAACTCCTTGATGGGGAACGGTTTGAGCAGCTCGTCGACCTGCATCGGACATCCTCCTCGTTGAGGCACTGGGGGTCAGCGGCCTCGACGCTAGGAGCGCGGCGACGGCGTGCATAGACGAGGTCGCGGAAACCGCCCGCCCTGCCCGGGACCCCCCTACCCGGTCCGGCAGGAGGGCACCGACCGGGCGAGGGGTGGGCGCCCCGCAGGGACGTTCCTAGCGTGGTGGGCACGTCCCGTGCCGCGGGTCGTGACCACCGACGATGCTGGAGAGGAGTCGCCATGACCCCCGAGGAGATGGCACAGGAGACCACGGAGGACGAGCGCGACGAGCTGCTCGCCGACACCCTCGTCGAGGACGTGTCCATCGACGGCATGTGCGGCGTCTACTGAGGCCGGCGACGTGCTCGAGCAGTCCTGGGAGCTGAACGGCTCGGTGGCGATCCGCCCCGAGCCGTTCGGCGCCCTGCTCTACGACTTCACCAGCCGCCGGCTCACCTTCCTCAAGGACCCGCGGCTCGTCGCCGTCGTGGAGGGGCTGCAGGCCGCCCCCACCGTGGCCGACGCCCTCGACCGCGCCGGCGTCCCCGCCGCCGACCGCCCCGGCTTCGACGCGGCGCTGCGCCGCCTCGCCGACCAGCGGATGATCACCAGGAGGACCGGATGACCCTCGCCCCCGAGCGCCCCGCCACGACCCCCGCCCCCGGGACCCGCCTCGTCGAGCACTTCGAGCACGGCCTCGACGCCCCCATCTGCCTCACCTGGGAGCTGACCTACGCCTGCAACCTCGCCTGCGTCCACTGCCTCTCGTCGTCGGGCCGCCGCGACCCGCGCGAGCTGACGACGCAGGAGTGCTTCTCGCTCGTCGAGGAGTTCCAGCGGATGAAGGTCTTCTACGTCAACATCGGCGGCGGCGAACCGACCGTGCGCCCCGACTTCTGGGAGATCGTCGACCACGCCGTGGCCCACGACGTCGGGGTCAAGTTCTCCACCAACGGTTTCCGCATCACGCCCGAGCGCGCCGAGCGCCTCGCGGCCACCGACTACGTCGACGTGCAGGTGTCCCTCGACGGCGCGACGCCCGAGGTCAACGACGCCGTCCGCGGCGCCGGCACCTACGACGCGGCGCTGCGCGCGCTGCGCAACCTGCGCGACGCGGGGATGACCGACACGAAGCTGTCGGTCGTCTGCACCCGCGAGAACATCCCGCAGCTCGACCGCTTCAAGGAGATCGCGGACGAGCACGGCGCCGTCCTGCGGCTGACCCGCCTGCGGCCGGCCGGCCGCGGGGCCGACGTCTGGAACGACCTGCACCCGCTCGCCGAGCAACAGCGCGTCCTCTACGACTGGCTCGTCGCGCACGGCGACGGCGTCCTCACCGGCGACTCGTTCTTCCACCTCGCCGCCTTCGGCGACGCCCTGCCCGGGCTCAACCTCTGCGGCGCCGGCCGGGTGGTCTGCCTCGTCGACCCCGTGGGCGACGTGTACGCCTGCCCCTTCGCGATCCACGACCGCTTCCTCGCCGGCAACGTCCGCGACGCCGGGTTCGGCAGCGTGTGGCGCGACGCCCCGCTCTTCGCCGACCTCCGCTCGCCCCAGACCGGCGGCGCGTGCACCCGCTGCTCGGCGTACGACGCCTGCCGCGGCGGGTGCATGGCGGCCAAGTTCTTCACCGGCCTGCCGCTCGACGGGCCGGACCCGGAGTGCGTCAAGGGCAACGCCGAGGCCTCCCTCGCCGCGGTCGCGGACGGGGTGCGCCCCGCGCCGAGCCAGGACCACAGCCACCGGGGCCCGGTCCGCAACGCACCGGTCCCGGTGACCATCGCCCGCCGCCCCCCGGCCTCGCCGTGCGACGAGAGCCCGCTGGGTCCCGCCCGGGACGCGCTCCCTGCGGGCTGACGTCGGTGGACCTCGGGACCGCCGCCACCGGCGAGCACCTCGTCGGCGCGACCGTGCTCGTGCCGCTCGGGGCCTGCGAGCAGCACGGCGCGCACCTGGGCCTCGCCACCGACTCGGTGGTCGCGCGGGCCGTCTGCGAGCAGGTCGCGCTCCGGCTGGCGGACCGGGCGCCGCAGCGGCGCGTGGTCGTCGCCCCCACGCTGGAGTACGGGGCGAGCGGCGAGCACGAGGGCTTCGCCGGCACGGTCTCGATCGGCACCGAGGCGTTGCGCCTCGTCGTCGTCGAGCTCGTCCGGTCGGTCCGGCTGTGGTGCGGCCCCGTTGTCCTCGTCACCGGGCACGGCGGCAACGCGGAGGCCGTCGCGAGCGCCACCCGTCGGCTGCGCTGGGAGGGACACGACGTCGCCTGGACCTCGTGCGCCGAGCCCGGCTGGGACGCCCACGCGGGGCGGGCCGAGACCTCGCTGGCCCTCGCCGTCGCCCCGGGGTCGGTGCGCCCCGACCTGGCGGTCGCGGGGGCCCTCGACCCCCTGCCGGAGCTGCTCCCCCGGCTGCGCGCGGGCGGGGTCGCGGCGGTCACCCCCACCGGGGTCCTCGGCGACCCGCGCGGCGCGAGCGCCGACGAGGGCCGGGAGCACCTCGCCGCGCTCGCCGCACGGGTCACCGCCCAGGTGCTCGCGGGCGACGTCGACGAGCACGGTCGCCTCGTCCGGCCCGAGGCCGCGGGGGTGCCGGGATGACGGGCCGCGTCGCGGTGGTCGCCGGGGGTGGCCGGGGCATCGGCGCGGCGGTCGCGCGCCGGCTGCGCGCCGCCGGACCGGTCACCGTGCTCGACGCGTTCGACGGGGAGACCCTCGGGTACCGGCACGCGTCCTCGGCGGACCGCACCGCCCTGACCGATGACGGCATCCCCTGCCGGGAGGTAGACGTGCGCGACCTCGACGCCACGCGCGCGGCCGTCGACGCCGTCGCCGCGGAGCACGGCGGCCTCGACGTGGCCGTGGCCTGCGCCTCGGTCATCGCCGGCGGGAGGCCGTTGTGGGAGACCGACATCGCGGTCCGTGACGGGCTGCTCGCCGCCGACGCCGCCACCGCCTGGAACCTCGCCAGCGCAGCGGTCCCCCACCTCCTGCGCCGGCCCGCCGGGGCCCGGCCCACGGTCGTCGTCCTCACCTCCGCCGCCGGGGGCCACGGCCTCTACGGGCTGTCGGCGTACGTCGTCGCCAAGCACGCCGCCACCGGAGTCGTGCGGGCCCTCGCCGCCGACCTCGTCGGCACCGGCGTCACCGCCGTGGGCGTGGCCCCGGGGGCCACGGACTCGCCGATGCTCGCCGCCACGGCCCGCCTCTACGGGATGGACGACGTGCAGCCGCTCGCCGAGCACCAGGCGTCACGTCGCCCGCTCGACCCCGACGAGGTCGCCGCCGTCGTCGAGCTCGCCGCGAGCGCCGGCACCGTGCTGCACGGAGCCGTGCTCGACGCCGACGGGGGGTTCGGCCGTGGCTGACCTCCCTCGTGGGTTCCGGGTGCGGCTCGCCGACGACGCGCACCGGTGCGACGACGGCCGCACGCTCTTCGGAGGCTCCTCCGGGCGGCTCGTCCACCTGCGCCCCGCCGCCCTGCGCCGCATCGACGACGCCGGCGTCCTCGCCGTCGAGGACCCGACCTCGGCGAGGGTCGCGCGGATGCTGCTGGACCGCGGTCTCGCCCACCCGTGGTGGAACGGCAGCCGCCCGCCGACGACCGGCGACGTCACGGTCGTCGTCCCGGTGCTCGACCGCCCGGACGCCCTCGACCGGTTGCTCGGCGGCCTGCGGGGCACCACCGTCGTCGTCGTCGACGACGGCTCCACCGACCCGGCGTCGATCGTCGAGGTCTGCCGCCGGCACGCCGCCCGGTACGTCCGCCACCCGGAGCGCCGGGGCCCCGCCGCCGCGCGCAACACGGGGCTGCGTACCGCGACGAGCCCCGTCGTGGCGTTCGTCGACTCCGACGTCGTCCTCGACGTCACCGTCCTCGCCGCCCTGCGGCGCCACCTCGAGGACCCGGGGGTCGCTCTCGTGGCCCCCCGGGTCCTCGGGCTGGACGACGGTCGTGGGGTGCTCGCGCGCTACGAGGCCGCCCGCTCCTCGCTCGACCTCGGCGCGTCGCCGGCGCGCGTCCACCCGCACGGGCGGGTGTCGTACGTGCCGAGCGCCGTGCTCCTCGCCCGGCGGGACGCGCTCGGCGCCGGGTTCGACGAGTCCCTCGAGGTCGCGGAGGACGTCGACCTCGTGTGGCGGGTCGCCCGGGACCACGACGTCCGCTACGACCCCTCCGTGGTCGTGCGCCACGAGCACCGCACCACCACACGGGCCTGGCTGTCGCGCAAGGCCTTCTACGGGACGGGCGCCGCGCTGCTGGCCGTGCGCCACGGGGAGGCCGTCTCCCCCGCCGTCCTCGCGCCCTGGTCGGCGGTCGCCGCCGCCGCACTCCTCGCGCAGCGGCGGTGGAGCATCCCGGTCGCCCTCGCCGCGGGCGCCGTCGCCGAGGTGACGCTCGCCCGCCGCCTGCGGGGCAGCGACCACCCGCACCGGGCCGCCGTCGCGGTGCTCGGGGTCGCCCTGCACGCCACGCTGACCCAGACCACCGCCCTCGTCGTGCGCCACCACTGGCCGCTGACGGCCGCCCTCCTGCCGTTCTCGCGGCGCGCCCGCCGCGTGGCCCTGGCCGCAGCCGTCGTCGACGGCGTGCTCGACCACCGTCGGGTGCGCCCCGACCTCGACGCCGCGCGCTACACCGCGCTCCGCCGCGCCGAGGACCTCGCCTACGGCGCGGGCCTGTGGGCCGGCTGCCTGCGTGCACGCTCCCCCCGAGCCCTCCTCCCCGTCCTCCGGCACCGGCCGGCCCGCACTCCCACCCCCTCCGAGAGGTCACAGTCATGAGCAGCAACGGATGGTTCGAGACCGTCGCCGAGGCCCAGCGGCGCGCCGAGAAGCGCCTGCCGCGCTCGGTCTACAAGGCCCTGCTCGCCGGGTCCGAGCGCGGCCTCACCTACGAGGACAACATCGCGGCGTTCTCCGAGCTCGGCTTCGCCCCGCACATCGCGGGCGGGAGCGCCGAGCGGTCCCTCGGCACCCACGTCATGGGGATGGACCTCGCGCTGCCGGTCATCATCTCCCCCACCGGGGTCCAGGCGGTCCATCCGGAGGGCGAGGTCGCCGTCGCCCGGGCGGCCGCGGCGCGCGGTACCGCGGTCGGCCTCAGCTCCTTCGGGTCCAGCCCGATCGAGGACGTCGTCGCCGCCAACGACCGCACCCTGTTCCAGATCTACTGGTCGGGCGGCCGCGACACGATGACCGAGCGGCTCGAGCGGGCCCGCTCGGCCGGCGCGAAGGGTGTCATCGCGACCCTGGACTGGACCTTCTCGCACGGCCGCGACTGGGGCAGCCCGACCATCCCCGAGGCACTCACCCCCCGGGCGATGCTCTCCTTCGCCCCGGAGGTCGTCCGCAAGCCGCGCTGGCTGCTCGACTTCGTCCGCTCCGGCGCCCTGCCCGACCTGACGACCCCGAACATGGCGCCGCGCGGGCAGAAGGGGCCGACGTTCTTCGGCGCCTACGGCGAGTGGATGACGACGCCACCGCCCTCGTGGGAGGACATCGCGTGGCTGCGCGAGACGTGGGGCGGCCCGTTCATGGTCAAGGGCATCTGCCGCGTCGACGACGCCCGGCGCGCGGTCGACGCCGGGGCCACGGCCATCTCGGTCTCGACGCACGGCGGCAACAACCTCGACGGCATCCCGGGGGCCATCCGGATGCTCCCCGGCATCGCCGACGCGGTCGGTGACCAGGTCGAGGTCGTCTTCGACTCCGGCATCCGGCGCGGCGGCGACGTCGTCAAGGCCCTGGCCCTCGGCGCGAAGGCCGTGATGATCGGCCGCGCCTACCTGTGGGGCCTCGCCGCGAACGGGCAGGCCGGGGTCGAGAACGTCCTCGACATCCTCGCGGGCGGGGTCTCCTCCGCCCTGCTCGGGCTCGGCCGCAGCTCGGTGCAGGAGCTGAGCCGCGACGACATCCTCGTCCCCGAGGGGTTCACCCGCACGCTCGGCGCCACCGAGGTGCCACGCTGACCGGGTGAAGCAGTTCCTCCTCGGTGTCCTGACGACCCTCGTCGTCCTCGGGCTCGGTGTGTTCGCCCTCGGGCTCTCGCTCGGCTCGGGGGCCACGCCGACCACCCTGCCCTCCCCGCCTCCGTCGGGGGTCCGGGTTCCGCCCCCGGGCGACCTCGGTCCCGACGAGACCTGGCTCGGGGCGGTGCAGCTCGACAGCCGCGAGGTCGTCGCGGCGGAGGGCGACCTCGTCGACGTCGACGCCACCGGCACCGGCGTGCGGTTCGGCCCCGACGGGCTGCGCGCCGCGACGCTCGCGGTGCGTGCCACCGTGCCGTTCGGGACCGTCGCCGACCAGGTGGGTGACGGGACCCGGCTGTACGCCGCCGGCGGCGGGCGGGCCGGGGTCGAGCGGCAGGTCACGGTCCTGGGCCGCGACCTGCTGGTGCGCGCCACCGGCGCCGTGCGGGCCGAGGGCGGGCTGCTCGTCCTCGAGCCCGAGACCGTCGACGTCGGCGCACCCGGCCCCGTGGACGCGGCCCTCGGAGCGGCGGCGCGCCGCCTCGTGACGATCCGGACACCCGTGGCCGGCCTCCCCGACGGGTTGGTCCTGCGTGAGGTCGGGGTGGGCGGCGCCGGGTTCGCCGTCCGGCTGGACGGTCGTGACGTCGTGCTCGGGCGCTGACCGCCCGACCACCCCCGCCACGCCGCCCCGGCTCCCCGCACGCGGACGGGTCCGCCACCCCGCTGCGGGAGGTGGCGGACCCGTCGTCGGTCCCGGTGGACGCGCCCGGTCAGGGCGCCTCGGAGGTCACCGTCGTCTCGTGCGTGCGGACGTCGTAGAGGAACGTCGTCCGGGCTCCGTCGACCGGCACGGTGAGCGACATGTTCGCGCCGCCCGGGACGCCGCCGTCACCGTAGTTGGTGTCCCACGACAGGTCGTGCGCGATCTTGAACTCGTAGGTCCCGGCGGGGATCCCGGTGAGCGTCAGCGCGTACACGCCGTCCCCGTCCGGGTCCTGGAGCCAGGGCCGCAGGCAGTCGGCCGCCCAGTCCGCGGCGCAGCCGAGCTCGGACTGGAACGAGCCGCCGGCCACGACGATGGGGCCCTGCTCGTCGGACGTCGCCCAGTGCGTCGCCGGGTCGTAGTAGAACGTGACCTTCCCGTCCGTCGTCTCGACGTCGATGTTCGCCCCGTCGCGGACGCCACCGGCGCCGTAGTTCTCGGTCCACGCCTTGTCGAGCGCGGCCTTGTACGAGTACGGCCCGGCGGGCAGGTCCACCGACTTCTTCCAGATGCCGTCCGTCGTGTCGAGGGTCGCCTGGGCCTGGTCGCACCAGGGCTCCCAGTCCGCCGCGCAGCCCATCTCGCTGTTGAGCGTGCCGGCGAACGCCACGGTCCCCGGCTGGGTCGCGGGGCGGTCGCCGTTCTGCGGCACCGTCGCCGACGGCGGCTGCGCCGTCACGGCCCACCCGCTGTCGGCCGCCACGCGACCGGCCGCGTCCTTGACGACGGCGCGGTACTCGAGCGGGGTGCCGACGGGCATCGCGCTGACGTCGTGGAAGACCCGGAACGGCGCGTTGTCGTCGGTCCCGAGCAGCGTCCAGTCGCGGGTGCCGACCGGGCGGTACGAGAAGGTCACCTGGCTGAAGGTGCCGGACTCCACGTCGGCGGCGACCTCGGTGCGCCCGCTGACGCCGGTCCCGTCGAGACCGACCGTGACCTTCGGGGCGGCGACTCGGGTGTCGACCGGGGACGCGGCGCGCCACACGGCGACGGTGAGCGGCGGGACGGTCACCGTGACCGAGCCGTCGCTGCTCGTGCGCAGCGTGCTCTTCGAGCCGTACAGGGGCTGGAAGCGGCTGCGGCTGGTCCAGGTGTCGAACGTCGCCGACTTCGCCGTCGTGCCGTTGTTCGCGACGACGAGGTACTCGCGGGGCGCCTTGTCACCGTGCCGCTTGTCGTCGTGCCGCCTGTCGTCGCGCCGCTTGTCGTCCCGCTTCCCGTGGTCGTCCCGCTCGTCGCCCGACCCGACCCGCGAGACCGCGAAGAGGCCGGCGCCCTCGTCGGCGTAGCGCTGGACCTGCGCGCCGTCCGCGAGGACCGGGTGCTTGGCCCGCAGGCGGGCCAGCTCGGCGAGGTGGCGGTAGATGGGGTGCTTCGTCGAGTACCGGTCGCGCGAGCCGGACTTCCCGGCGAGGACGGCCTCGTCGTTGTAGATCTTCGTCGTGCTCGCGAACATGTCCTGGCGCGCCAGCTGGTCGCCGCCGGTCCCGATGAAGCCCTGCTCGTCGCCGTAGTAGGTGACCGGGTTGCCGCGCATCGTGTACATGAGCGAGTCGGCGAACAGGACGCGCTTCAGCAGCTCCGCGTCGTCCTTCGCCGCGCCCTTGAGGAACATCGCGACGCGGCCCATGTCGTGGTTCCCGAGGAAGGTCGGCAGCTGGTAGGCGTTGCTGTCGGCGTCGGTGTAGTAGTCGTCCTTGGCGAAGAAGTCGGCGAGGACGTTCGCCGGGTTGCCCTTGGCGAAGTCGACGCCCTGCTGCTGGAAGCCGAAGTCGAGCGTCGCCTGCAGCTTGCCGGCGGTCGTGTACTCGGACATCACGGCGGGGTTGCCGTCGTAGACCTCGCCGAAGGCGAAGAAGTCCTTGTTCCGGATGCGCTGGGCCTCACCGAGGATGTCCGGGATGAACTTCTGCCAGAACTCGAGGTTGACGTGCTTGACGGTGTCGATGCGGAAGCCGTCGATGCCGAAGTCGACCCACTGCTTGTAGATCTCGCCCATGCCGTCGACGACCTCGGGCCGCTCGGTGAACAGGTCGTCGAGGCCGATGAAGTCGCCGTAGGTCGAGGACTCGCCGGCGAAGGTCGAGTCGCCGCGGTTGTGGTACATCGTCACGTCGTTGAGCCACGCCGGGGTCTTGGCCTTCTCGTCGCCCGGGTGCAGGAACGGGGTGTAGGGGAAGGAGACCTGGGGGTCGAGCGTCGGGAAGGCATGGTTGACGTACTCGCGGTCGTCGAACGCCGTGCCGTCCGCGTCCTTGTAGGGGAAGGCCTTCTTCGTCCGGTAGGTGTACTGGCCCTCGCGGTAGTCGATGACGTCGGCGGTGTGGTTGGTGATGATGTCGAAGAAGACCTTCATCCCCTTCTTGTGCGCCGCGTCGATGAGCTTCTTCATCTCGGCGTTGGTGCCGAGGTGCGGGTCGATCTTCGTGAAGTCGGTGATCCAGTAGCCGTGGTAGCCGGCGCTCTCCTCGCCGGGCTTGCCCTGGACCGGCTTGTTCGTGAAGCTCGGCGTCAGCCAGATCGCCGTCGTGCCCATGCCCTTGATGTAGTCGAGCTTCTCGGTCAGGCCCTTGAGGTCGCCGCCGTGGTAGAAGCCCTTGTTCGTCGGGTCGAAGCCGGTCGTCAGCGGTCCACCGGTCAGGCCGCCGCGGTCGTTGCGGGTCGAGCCGTTGGCGAAGCGGTCGGCCATGACGAAGTAGAACCGCTCACGCGTCAGGCTCGAGCGCAGCGAGTCGCCGGCGCGGCGCCGGTCCTCGCGGGTCGCGTCCCCCGCGAGGTCGACGGGGGTCATCGAGATCGCGTGGGTGGCGTCGTCGTAGGTGAACTCGATGCGGGCGTCGCCCTCGAGGACGAGCGGCACGTTCGGTCCGTTGCTCACCCCGCCCGCGCCGTAGTTCTCGTCCCAGCCGTCGTCGACCGCGACCTTCCACTGGTAGGTGCCGGCCGGCACGCGGAAGGTCGCGCTCCAGAGGTCGGTGCTCCCCTCCCGGGTCAGCTCGGTGGCGTCGCAGGCGGGCGCCCAGTCCTCCGCGCAGCCGAGCTCGCTCTGCAGGTCGCCGACGAGGGCGACGGAGCGGTCGGCGGCGGAGGCGGGGACGGCGGCCAGCAGGCCCGGTGTCCCCAGGACCAGGGCCGTCGCGACGACGGTGGACAGGCGGCGATGGGCTCGGGGCATCGTTGCTCCTCGGGTGGCGGACGGTGGTCCCGTCCGGCGCGGGCTCTCCGACCAGTGAACCTAGATGCGTAAACGCTTTACATGAAGGGGGCGAGGCCGTCCTGACCAAGTCTTTACCCTTCGCCCCTCGGCCTCCCGGCTCACCGCTGCCGCTGCACCCGGCCCTCGTCCCAGACCGGCTCGTCGGCCTCGACGACCCGACCGTCCTGGCGGAAGACGAGGAACCGGTCGAGGCCGCGGGCGAACCAGCGGTCGTGCGTCACGACGACGACGGTGCCCTCGAACGCGGCCAGCGCGTCCTCGAGCGCCTCGGCGGAGTGCAGGTCGAGGTTGTCGGTGGGCTCGTCGAGCAGGAGCAGGGTGGCACCGGACAGCTCGAGCAGGAGGATCTGCAGGCGCGCCTGCTGGCCACCCGAGAGCGCGTCGAACGTCTGCTCGGCCGCGGCGGCGAGACCGTAGCGGTCGAGCGCGCGGGCGGCGAGGTCCCGGGGCATCCCCGCGCGGCGCTCGTCACCACGGTGGAGGATCTCCAGCAGCGTGCGCCCGTGGAGCGTCACGTGGTCGTGCGTCTGGGCGAACCAGCCGGGGCGCACGCGGCTGCCGAGGACGACCCGGCCGGCGTGCTCGACGGGCGCCGGCCGGATGTCCCCGACGGGCTCGTGCTCGCGCTCGGGGTCGGTGCCGCCCGCCGCCAGCAGCCGGAGGAAGTGCGACTTGCCGGAACCGTTGCTCCCGAGCACGCCGACCCGCTCCCCGAACCAGAGCTCGGTGTCGAAGGGTTCGACGAGCCGCTCACCGCCGACCCGCAGCTCGAGCCCCGTCGCGACGACGGCCCGCTTCGCGGTGCGGCCACCGGCCAGGCGCATCGACACCTTCTGGCGCAGGGGGACGGCCTCGGGCGGACCGGCCTCCTCGAACCGCCGCAGGCGGGTCTCGGCGGCCTGGAGGCGTGCGGCCATGTCGGAGTTGTAGGCGGCCTTCTGCCGGTACATGACGACGAGGGCCTTGAGCTTCGCGTGCTCCTCGTCCCACCGACGCCGCAGCTCGTCGAGCCGGGCGTTGCGCTCCTCGCGGGCGACGTCGTAGGTCGAGAACCGCCCGGGGTGCACCCAGGCGGTGTTGCCGCCGCGGCCCGGCTCGAGGGTGACGATGCGGGTCGCGACCCGGTCGAGCAGCTCGCGGTCGTGGCTGACGAACAGGACGGTCTTCGGGGAGGCGACGAGCTGCTCCTCCAGCCACCGCTTGGCCGGCACGTCGAGGTAGTTGTCCGGTTCGTCCAGGACGAGGACCTCCTCCGGGCCGCGGAGCAGGGCCTCGAGGACGAGGCGCTTCTGCTCCCCACCGGACAGCGTCGTCACGGGGCGCCACTGGGCCCGCTCGTAGGGGACGCCGAGCGCCGCGACGGTGCAGACGTCCCAGAGCGTCTCCCACTCGTAGCCGCCGACGTCGCCCCAGTCGACGAGCGCCTGCGCGTAGTCGAGCTGGTCCTGCTCGCTCTCGCGCTCCATCATCGCGAGCTCCGTCCGCTCGACCTCCGCGGCTGCGGCCCGGATGGCGTCCGGGGCGACCGAGACGAGGAGGTCCCTGACGGTCGACCCGTCGCGGACCTTGCCGATGAACTGGCGCATCACCCCGAGGCCACCGCTGCGGGTCACGACGCCGTCCTGGGCGGCGAGGTCGCCGGCGAGGATGCGCAGCAGCGTCGTCTTGCCGGTGCCGTTGGGGCCGACGAGCGCGACCTTGGCGCCCTCCCCCACCCGCAGGCTGACCTCCCGCAGGAGCGGTCGTCCGTCCGGGAGCGCGTAGCCGACGCCGGCGATGTCGAGGTGTCCCACACCTCCATGGTCCCAAGCGCGGCCCGCGACGGCACCCGCTTTTTCGCCACCACGGCGACCCACCCCCGAAAACCGAGAAAGGGCCCACCAAGTGTGTTGGTGGGCCCTTTCTGGAATGGTTGTCCGGCTGCGTCCTACTCTCCCACACCGTCACCAGTGCAGTACCATCGGCGCTGAAGGGCTTAGCTTCCGGGTTCGGAA
>NZ_JAHHWP010000031.1:0-5532 GCF_018729305.1 Phycicoccus mangrovi
ACCTTGAGAACTCAACAGCGTGTCAAGAATCGATGCCAATTTTTACCTCGTCGCATCGCTTCGTTCTTTGCCCGTTCGGGTGAGGGGTGTGGTGGTGCCGAGTTTTTCCTTTGGTTGATGACGAACAAACAGCTTTTGCTGGTTGTTCGTGCTCAGCCGGGTTTCACACGATCTCGTGTGTATGAGTTGTCCACTGGGTGCCTCGTGAGGGGGCTTGGTGGATGTGTATTCATCAACGGAGAGTTTGATCCTGGCTCAGGACGAACGCTGGCGGCGTGCTTAACACATGCAAGTCGAACGGTGATCTCGAGAGCTTGCTCTTGGGTGATCAGTGGCGAACGGGTGAGTAACACGTGAGTAACCTGCCCCAGACTCTGGAATAACCCCGGGAAACCGGAGCTAATACCGGATACGACATCAGGCCGCATGGTCATGGTGTGGAAAGTTTTTCGGTCTGGGATGGGCTCGCGGCCTATCAGCTTGTTGGTGAGGTAGTGGCTCACCAAGGCGACGACGGGTAGCCGGCCTGAGAGGGCGACCGGCCACACTGGGACTGAGACACGGCCCAGACTCCTACGGGAGGCAGCAGTGGGGAATATTGCACAATGGGCGAAAGCCTGATGCAGCGACGCCGCGTGAGGGATGACGGCCTTCGGGTTGTAAACCTCTTTCAGCAGGGAAGAAGCGCAAGTGACGGTACCTGCAGAAGAAGCACCGGCTAACTACGTGCCAGCAGCCGCGGTAATACGTAGGGTGCGAGCGTTGTCCGGAATTATTGGGCGTAAAGAGCTTGTAGGCGGTTTGTCGCGTCTGCCGTGAAAATCCGGGGCTCAACCCCGGACTTGCGGTGGGTACGGGCAGACTAGAGTGTGGTAGGGGAGACTGGAATTCCTGGTGTAGCGGTGAAATGCGCAGATATCAGGAGGAACACCGATGGCGAAGGCAGGTCTCTGGGCCATAACTGACGCTGAGAAGCGAAAGCGTGGGGAGCGAACAGGATTAGATACCCTGGTAGTCCACGCCGTAAACGTTGGGAACTAGGTGTGGGTCTCATTCCACGAGATCCGTGCCGCAGCTAACGCATTAAGTTCCCCGCCTGGGGAGTACGGCCGCAAGGCTAAAACTCAAAGGAATTGACGGGGGCCCGCACAAGCGGCGGAGCATGTGGATTAATTCGATGCAACGCGAAGAACCTTACCAAGGCTTGACATATGCGAGAACGCGGCAGAGATGTCGTTCTCTTTGGACACTCGTATACAGGTGGTGCATGGTTGTCGTCAGCTCGTGTCGTGAGATGTTGGGTTAAGTCCCGCAACGAGCGCAACCCTCGTTCTATGTTGCCAGCGCGTGATGGCGGGGACTCATAGGAGACTGCCGGGGTCAACTCGGAGGAAGGTGGGGACGACGTCAAATCATCATGCCCCTTATGTCTTGGGCTTCACACATGCTACAATGGCCGGTACAAAGGGCTGCGAAACCGCGAGGTGGAGCGAATCCCAAAAAACCGGTCTCAGTTCGGATTGGGGTCTGCAACTCGACCCCATGAAGTCGGAGTCGCTAGTAATCGCAGATCAGCAACGCTGCGGTGAATACGTTCCCGGGCCTTGTACACACCGCCCGTCAAGTCACGAAAGTCGGTAACACCCGAAGCCGGTGGCCCAACCCTTGTGGAGGGAGCTGTCGAAGGTGGGACTGGCGATTGGGACTAAGTCGTAACAAGGTAGCCGTACCGGAAGGTGCGGCTGGATCACCTCCTTTCTAAGGAGCACAGGCCGGATGCCTTCTGGGTGTCTGGTCCATGTAACGCCCGGTCTGTCCCCGAGTGTGGGGCAGCGGGTGCTCTGGGTGGAACATCGATTCTGGCACCGTGGACCTGGTGGTCCTCGCTAGTACGGCTCACGTTACGTGGGTGTGGAACGCGGGATCGTCTGGGGGCGCGGTGCCTGACACGTTGTTGGGTCCTGAGGGTTCGGACCCGCCGGCCATGAGGCTGGTGGTGTTCCCCTCAGGCCGTCCCGCCAGGAGCGGGAGGGCTTCGGACCTTCGTCGCGGTCGAACCGCCGGCTTTCACGAGCTGGTAGGCGCCGGGTACGGCGAGGGCTCGCCCGTATGTTGAGAACTACACAGTGGACGCGAGCATCTTAAAATCTTTGTGCATCAAGTTTTTAAGGGCACACGGTGGATGCCTTGGCACCAGGAACCGAAGAAGGACGTAGGAATCTGCGATAAGCCTCGGGGAGTCGATAACCAGACTGTGATCCGAGGATTTCCGAATGGGGAAACCCGGCTGGAGGCAAGTCCAGTCACTCCCGCCTGAATATATAGGGCGGGTAGAGGGAACGTGGGGAAGTGAAACATCTCAGTACCCACAGGAAGAGAAAGCAACCGCGATTCCGTGAGTAGTGGCGAGCGAAAGCGGAAGAGGCTAAACCGTATCTGTGTGAGAGCTGTCAGGCGTTGCAGGTACGGGGTCGTGGGACTTCTCGGACGAGGCTGACACCTTGTCATGGAGTCAGAAAATCGTGTCATAGTCGAAGGACATTGAAAGGTCCGGCACAGAGGGTGCGACCCCCGTAGACGAAATGTCATGATCTCCAGAGAAGTATCCCAAGTAGCACGGGGCCCGAGAAATCCCGTGTGAATCTGGCGGGACCACCCGCTAAGCCTAAATATTCCCTGGTGACCGATAGCGGACAAGTACCGTGAGGGAAAGGTGAAAAGTACCCCGGGAGGGGAGTGAAATAGATCCTGAAACCGTGTGCCTACAATCCGTCGGAGCCTCCTCGTGGGGTGACGGCGTGCCTTTTGAAGAATGAGCCTGCGAGTTAGTGCTCAGTGGCGAGGTTAACCCGTGTGGGGAAGCCGTAGCGAAAGCGAGTCCGAACAGGGCGATTGAGTCGCTGGGTCTAGACCCGAAGCGGAGTGATCTACCCATGGCCAGGTTGAAGCGACGGTAAGACGTCGTGGAGGACCGAACCCACTTAGGTTGAAAACTGAGGGGATGAGCTGTGGGTAGGGGTGAAAGGCCAATCAAACTCCGTGATAGCTGGTTCTCCCCGAAATGCATTTAGGTGCAGCGTCACGTGTTTCTTACCGGAGGTAGAGCTACTGGATAGCCGATGGGCCTCACCAGGTTACTGACGTTAGCCAAACTCCGAATGCCGGTAAGTGAGAGCGTGGCAGTGAGACTGCGGGGGATAAGCTCCGTAGTCGAGAGGGAAACAGCCCAGATCACCAGCTAAGGTCCCTAAGCGTGTGCTAAGTGGGAAAGGATGTGGAGTTGCATTGACAACCAGGAGGTTGGCTTAGAAGCAGCCACCCTTTAAAGAGTGCGTAATAGCTCACTGGTCAAGTGATTCCGCGCCGACAATGTAGCGGGGCTCAAGCACACCACCGAAGCTGTGGCATTGACACTTTGCCCGGCCACCACGCCTGCGGGTTGGTGGTCCAAGCGTGTCGATGGGTAGGGGAGCGTCGTGTGGCCAGGGAAGCGGCGGAGTGATCCAGCCGTGGAGGCCACACGAGTGAGAATGCAGGCATGAGTAGCGAATGACGGGTGAGAAACCCGTCCGCCGAATAACCAAGGGTTCCAGGGTCAAGCTAATCTGCCCTGGGTAAGTCGGGACCTAAGGCGAGGCCGACAGGCGTAGTCGATGGACATCCGGTTGATATTCCGGAACCGGCGAAGAACCGCCCATGACGAACCTTCTGATGCTAAGCGCCTGAAACCGGCCACTGCTGCCCGTCTTCGGATGGGTGGTCGGCCGGCGGAACGCGTGACCCGAGGTTGTAGTAGTCAAGCGATGGAGAGACGCAGGAAGGTAGCCTCCGCGTGGCGATGGTAGTCCACGTCCAAGGGTGTAGGGAGTGACATAGGCAAATCCGTGTCACACATATCCTGAGACCTGATAGTGACCGCGAATGCGGGAAGCAGGGTGATCCTATGCTGCCAAGAAAATCTTCTAGCGAGGTTCGAGCCGCCCGTACCCCAAACCGACTCAGGTGGTTAGGTAGAGAATACCAAGGCGATCGAGTGAATCGTGGTTAAGGAATTCGGCAAAATGCCCCCGTAACTTCGGGAGAAGGGGGGCCCGGACCCTGAAGGAGCTTGCCTCCTAGGGTGAAGGGCCGCAGAGACCAGGGAGAAGCGACTGTTTACTAAAAACACAGGTCCGTGCGAAGTCGCAAGACGATGTATACGGACTGACGCCTGCCCGGTGCTGGAAGGTTAAGAGGACGGGTTAGATCCTTCGGGGTCGAAGCTCAGAATTTAAGCCCCAGTAAACGGCGGTGGTAACTATAACCATCCTAAGGTAGCGAAATTCCTTGTCGGGTAAGTTCCGACCTGCACGAATGGCGTAACGACTTCTCCACTGTCTCAACCGCGAACTCGGCGAAATTGCACTACGAGTAAAGATGCTCGTTACGCGCAGAAGGACGGAAAGACCCCGGGACCTTTACTATAGCTTGGTATTGGTGTTCGGTACGGCTTGTGTAGGATAGGTGGGAGACTGTGAAGCATGCACGCCAGTGTGTGTGGAGTCAACGTTGAAATACCACTCTGGTCGTTCTGGATATCTAACCTCGGTCCGTGATCCGGATCAGGGACAGTGCCTGGTGGGTAGTTTAACTGGGGCGGTTGCCTCCTAAAATGTAACGGAGGCGCTCAAAGGTTCCCTCAGCCTGGTTGGCAATCAGGTGTCGAGTGTAAGTACACAAGGGAGCTTGACTGCGAGACTGACAGGTCGAGCAGGGACGAAAGTCGGAACTAGTGACCCGGCGGTGGCTTGTGGAAGCGCCGTCGCTCAACGGATAAAAGGTACCCCGGGGATAACAGGCTGATCTTGCCCAAGAGTCCATATCGACGGCATGGTTTGGCACCTCGATGTCGGCTCGTCGCATCCTGGGGGTGGAGTTGCTCCCAAGGGTTGGGCTGTTCGCCCATTAAAGCGGTACGCGAGCTGGGTTTAGAACGTCGTGAGACAGTTCGGTCCCTATCCTCTGTGCGCGTAGGAAACTTGAGAAGGGCTGTCCCTAGTACGAGAGGACCGGGATGGACGAACCTCTGGTGTGTCAGTTGTCCTGCCAAGGGCACCGCTGATTAGCTACGTTCGGAAGTGATAACCGCTGAAAGCATCTAAGCGGGAAGCACGCTTCAAGATGAGGTTTCCATGGGACTTGTTCCCGAGAGGCTCCCGGCTAGACGACCGGGTTGATAGGCCAGATGTGGAAGTGCAGCAATGCATGCAGCTGACTGGTACTAATAAGCCGACAACTTGATACACACCCAAAGATCCTATGTGTGTTCGCGTCCACTGTGCAGTTCCCGAGATACGGTCGGGAACCCGATTTGAGATCTCCATAGAGTTTCGGCTGTCATAGCGAAGGGGAAACGCCCGGCTCCATTCCGAACCCGGAAGCTAAGCCCTTCAGCGCCGATGGTACTGCACTGGTGACGGTGTGGGAGAGTAGGACGCAGCCGGACAACCATTCCAGAAAGGGCCCACCAACACACTTGGTGGGCCCTTTCTC
>NZ_JAHHWP010000032.1:0-4440 GCF_018729305.1 Phycicoccus mangrovi
CATCCCACCCGCCGAGTTCGAGACCACCTACTGGGCCGCCATCACGCCCAAGACCTACCCTGAAGCACCCGTCCCCGCCGGGGCCGGTTCCAAGTAACCAAGCCTCCACAAAACCCGGGGCGATTCAACCCCTCAGTGAGGGGGCTGTCGGACCCCGAACGCTCCTTGGTGCGGCTGGCATTGGGTGCACGACGGGTCGGCACCCTCGAGCCGCGTGCCACGGCCTACTTTGAGGGCAAGGACGACGACAACCAACAATTGACGCCAACGTGGATGCTGGACCGGATGACCGAATGGGGGGACCGGAGTGTGCGGGACTTCGGCCGCTACCTCGTCCGCGTCCTGGTCGAACGCTCCCAGCGGATCGCCCTCAAGAAGACCCGATACCGGTCTGACGGTGTCGTGAGCATTCCCTCGCGCGTCTATGTCCGAGACGAGTTCATCTTTCGGGACTCAAACGAGGGGGGTGGAGGGGTGGCGTTGCGCTGGGACCAACTCACCACCGTTCTGGGCGGACTCGGCTACGTGCAACGTAACGCCGACGACCTGTGGGAGGTCACCGACCGGGGACGGTCCGTCCAATGAGCCAGGCAACGGTTGAGGTCGTCCCGAATCTCCTGACCTTCCTGCGCGAGGAGGAGCGGCACGGCGACCGGCAAGCACGCGAGGCCGTGTTCCTCACCTTCAACGCACACCTGGGATTCCTCGAGTCGCGCGCCTTAGGGCTGTGCCAAGCAGCCGGTGCCCGGGTCACCGTAGTCGCGGACGCTGGAGTGTGGGATCCGGACCCTCGCGGCACGCTGCACGCGGGGTACGGCTACCACGTGGGCCTGGTGCCCAACGCCGGTGCATTTCACCCCAAGGTGCTGGTGTTGGTTGGTCCTGCTCGCGCTCTTGTCGCCGTCGGCTCCGGGAACCTGACCCTCGGAGGATGGCAATACAACGCAGAACTAGCCACGGTGTTCACGGGTGACCGGAAGACAAGCCCCGCGATCTTCCGGCAAGTGGCCAGCCTGCTCACCGACCTTGCCCAGCAAGCCACCCTCGACGACCTAACCGTCCGCGCGCTCGGCCGCACCGCAACCGACCTGAACGACCTCATGTCTCAAGCGACTCTCACGGACCCCGAACACAGGTTGGTCTCGTCGGTCCACGAACCAATCCTGCAGCAACTGCCGGACGGCCCCGTAGACGAGTTGCTGATGTACGCCCCGTTCCACGACCCAAGATGCGCGGCGATGCAGGCGCTCATCGACCACTTCCAGCCCGAACGCGTTGCCCTCATGGTCCAACCCGGCTGGACGGTCATCAATGGGTCGAGCCTGCAGGCCCTGATTGACCGGAACCCAGTGCCGATTCAGGTCCTGCTCGACCCAGAGAACGAAGAATCCGCGGGACGGTACCGCCACGGCAAACTCGTCGAGTGGGTCGCCGGCGGACAGCGGTGGGCGTTAACGGGCAGCGCCAACCTCTCAACGGCCGCCTTGCGTCTGTCGTGCGCCTCACCCGGCGGCAACTACGAAGTGGGTGTCGTGTCCCCCATCAGCGACACCCTCTTCCCTGACGCGATCCCACTTCAACCCTCCCAAGTCCCCACCGTGGTCATCACTCTCGATTCCGCGGCAGATGACCCCGGCGCCGCCAAGCCGATCCTCCTCTCGGCAATCCTCGGCCCCGACTGCGTTGGTCTCACCCTCGTTCCGTGGCCTGAAAGCCTGGACGTCCAGGTCTCCGAAAGGGGTCAATCCCCGGACGACTGGGTCACGGTCGACGTGCTGGCTGCCGATACCTCTGAGGCAATGGTGAAGCCGAGAGTCCTGGCTGGGAGCCGCATCCGCCTGATGGGGTCGGACCATCGAGCGAGTACACCGGTATTCGCCACCGACCCCGACGCAGTCATGCGCCGCCCAGGGGCGGAGTCGAGATCCAGGACTGGTACCGCCCGGCCACACGACCTATGGTCCAGTGACCTCAACGTGTTGAACGCCCTTGCGAACGAACTCGGCGAACTCGCGCGAGACATCGCCGCCACCCGTGGACCGGGAACGTCCGACACGGGCGCCGACAGCGGCGAGGCTGAGCAAGACGGCGACCACGCCCGCCGAAGAGACACCGACGTCCAGCAGTGGCTATGGGTGAAGGACGACACCATCGCCCGTTTCGGCCCGCACCTGACTGCCTTCTCCCTGGCACTGCCCGCGATTCCGGTAAGCGGCCAAGGTGAACTCCGATGGCTTGACCGGTTGACCGACGACAACGAACCCGCGCTCGAGGATGACACCGCCGAACTCGTCGCAGACGAGGAAGACGAAACCGAAGACTCGGACGAGGAGAGCGAAACCCCGGACCACAGCCACGATGCCGAAGACCACAAGCGCGCTCGCCGGCGCTGGTGCACCAAGGCGGCCGACCTGCTAAGTGACCTTCCACTGCCGTCCCGCATGCTGGTCCTTCGGCTCACGCTCATCTTCTGGTCCAGCGGCAACTGGAAGCCCGGCGATGTCGAACCCGTGCGCTTGGTCGACAGTGCCGCGCGCAGCCTCGATGCCACCGTGACATCGGCCGAGCTGGAGTCGAGGGTGAGCAGCCTTGCGGCCGTGGCGATGGCGATGGTGCGCGACCGGGTCTCGCTCGACGAGCGCACCGAAGGAAACCTCATCTATCGCGGCCTCAGCCGCGACCTCGCCTTCCTAACCATGGATTCCGAACCTGACCTCTTGGCGGAGTACGTGCGGTTCCAGCGGACCGCCACTGGGGCGCCCCTCTCCGTCGAGCAGGTCCAAGAGACCGTCCACCGCCTCCTCACAGAAGACCCCCTCGCCGACGCCATGGCGACACTCGAAGGCCAGGGATGGACCGTCGAACGCACACGGCCAGCCATTCTCAGGATCACAGGCGGGTTCAGCAACCCCGAAACAACCGCGCTGCACGTCCTTGCGTTAGCCGAGGAGACAGACCCTGTAGGCGTCTGGGCGGTCAGCGACTCGGGCAAATGGGCGTTCATGGCATGGAGCCGTCCAGACATCATCCGAGTCACTCCCCACCCCCAAGGGCTTCGCTGGCGGCACCAGTACCTCACCGGCCTCGTCGGACCGGCAGCCCTGTATGCACAGAGATTCTCATCCGACGGTCTGCCCTACGAGAAGCGTCATATCCCCCAGAATCAGCCATTCCCCGGTGCTCTTGCCTTGCTCGAGCGCCTCGGAATCTCGGCTGCCGATCTTCAGAGGGGGATCTGATGGATGGGCTGTCCCAATTAGGACTCCGACGGGGGGAGCCTGACCCGGTTTCCCGGACAGTTTCGGTGTGGTGATCATGCCGCGGTGATGGCGGCGGTGTGAAGGGCTTCGTACTCGTGCGGGGACAGGTACCCCAGGGTGGAGTGCCGCCGGCGGGGGTTGTACCAGCCTTCGATCCATTCGAAGATCGCCGCGGCCAGCTCCACGCGTGAGGTCCAGGGGCGGCGGTCGAGCAGCTCGCGCTGCATGGTGGACCAGAACGACTCGATGAGGGCGTTGTCCCCTGACGAGGCGACCCGGCCCATCGACCCGAGCAGGCCGGCGTCGCGCAGGCGGTGACCGAAGACCCACGAGGTGTACTGCGAGCCGCGGTCGGCGTGCAGGATCGTGCCCAGCACGGGGCGGCGTTGCCAGCGGGCCATATCCAAGGCGTCGACGACGAGCTCGGTGCGGATGTGGTCGGCGATTGACCAGCCCACGACCCGACGGGAGTAGGCGTCGATGACCGCGCAGCAGTACACCCACCCGTCGCTCGCGCGGTGCTGGGTGATGTCGGTGAACCACACCCGGTTCGGAGCGTCGGCGGTGAAGACCCGCTGCACCAGGTCCTCGTGCGTGGCCGGCGCAGGATCGTGCCCGCGCTTGCGACGATGGCACACCCCGACCAGCCCGGCCTGGCGCATCAGCCGGGCCACCCGCTTGCGCCCGCACGCGAGGCCGAGCCCCAGGCGCAGCTCGGCGTGCACCCGCGGGGCGCCGTAGGTGCCGCGGGAGTCGGTGTGCACCCGTTCGATCGTGGCCGCCAGCTGCGCGTCAGCCACCGCCCGCTTCGAGGGCGGCCGGCCGACGGCCTCGTAGTAGCTGGAGCGGGCGATGCCCAGCACCTCGCAGGTCACCGCGACGGGGTAGCCGTCGGCGGCCAGCTCACGGACCAGCGGGGCGCTCATTTTGGGGGCAGCACGTTCTCCTGCGCGAAGTAGGCCGAGGCCCGTTTGAGGATCTCGATCTCCATCGCCTGACGGCGGTTCTCTCTTCGCAGCCGGACCAGCTCCTCGTGCTCGCTCGAGGTCAGGCCCTCGCGGCGGCCGGCGTCGACGTCGTCCTTAGCCATCCAACGGCGCAGGCACGACTCGCTGATCCCCAAGTCCTTGGCGATCGTCGCGACCGACGCGCCCGGCACCCGGGTCAGCTCCACCGCTCG
>NZ_JAHHWP010000033.1:0-1378 GCF_018729305.1 Phycicoccus mangrovi
TGAATCGCCCCGGGTTTTGTGGAGGCTTGGTTACTTGGAACCGGCCCCGGCGGGGACGGGTGCTTCAGGGTAGGTCTTGGGCGTGATGGCGGCCCAGTAGGTGGTCTCGAACTCGGCGGGTGGGATGTGCCCGATCTCGCCGTGCAGGCGCCGGTGGTTGAACCAGTCGACGTACTCGGCGACAGCGATCTCGACGTCGCTGACGGACTTCCAGCCGCCCTTGGGGCGCATGAACGGGTTGCGGATGCACTCGGCCTTGAACAGCGAGTTCAGGGCTTCAGCCATCGCGTTGTCGTACGAATCGCCCTTGCTGCCAACGGAAGCCACGGCCTCGGCCTCGGCGAGTCGCTCGGTGTAGCGAACCGCTCGATACTGAACTCCGCGGTCGCTGTGATGCGTCAGGCCGGTGACGTCCTGCCCGGCCCGCTGCCGCGCCCACAGGCCCATGTCGAGAGCGTCCAGGGCTAGGTCGGTGCGCAGGCTGGTGGACACCTGCCAGCCCACGACCATCCGGGAGAAGACGTCCAGGACGAACGCGACGTAGGTCCACCCGGCGTGGGTGCGCACGTAGGTCAGGTCGGCCACCCACAGCTGATTCGGGCCGGCCGCGACGAACTCGCGCTGCACCAGGTCCTCGGGCCGCTCGGTCTCCGCGCCGTCACCGATGGTGGTCTTGCGGGTCTTCTCTCGTGGGATCCCGCGCAGGCCCTCGGCCCGCATCAGCCGCTCTACCGTGCACCTGGCGACGCGCACGCCCGAGCGGCCCAGCTCGGCGTGGACCTTCCGGGCGCCGTACACCCCCAGGTTGGCCCGGTGCACGTCCTTGATCTTCGCGACCAGTTCGCCGTCGCGGACGCTGCGCGCCGAGGGCGGGCGGGACTTGGAGGCGTAGTAGCCGCTCGGGGCGACCTGCACACCGGCAGTGGCCAGCTCGGTACAGATCGGCTCGACCCCGACCTCGCGCCCATCGACCACGTCGTGGCGATGGGCGTCGATGTAGGCCACTACCTGCTGGTGGGGCGGTCGAGCTCCGCCGCGAAGAAAGCCGACGCCGTCCTCAAGATGTGGTTCGCGCGCCGGAGCTCACGGTTCTCCCGCTCCAGCTCGACCAGCCGCTGCGCGTCGCTGGTCGTGGTGCCCGGCCGGACTCCACCGTCGATCTCGGCCTGCCGGACCCAGTTGCGCAACGTCTCGGGGTGCATCCCGAGCTGCTCGGCCACCCGAGCGATCGCACCAGGCCTCGCCACCGAGTCCGCCCGAAGCTCAACCGCCATCCGTGTAGCGCGCTCACGCAGCTCGTCGGGGTACTTCCTGGGTGCTGCCATGACTCTCATCCTCCATGGATTGAGAGCCTCCACCAGACCCGGGGCGATTCAGG
>NZ_JAHHWP010000034.1:0-631 GCF_018729305.1 Phycicoccus mangrovi
GGTCGTCGGGTGGGTGGCGGAGGGTGTCGAGGTGGTGGTCGTAGGAGCCGGGGGTGAGGTCCCAGGTGACGTGGTGGCCGTCTTGGTCGGGGTGTGTTCGGACGGTGGCCCAGAGGCGGCGTTGGTGGACGTGGGTGTGGTGTCGGGGGCACAGGAGGGCGGCGTTGGTGACGTCGGTGGGTCCGCCGTCGGCCCAGTGGTGGATGTGGTGGGCGCGGGTCCAGGCGGCGGGGGCGGTGCAGCCGGGGTAGGTGCAGCCGCGGTCGCGCAGCAGGAGGTGTCGGCGTTGTCCGCGGGTGTAGAGGCGCAGGATGCGGGTGAGGGTGAGGGGTTCGCCGCGGGCGCCGAGCAGGTGGACCAGGAGGCCGGCGTCGCAGCCGAGGCGGCGGACGGTCTCGGGGGGCAGGAGGGTGCCGTCGGCGGTGGTGGCCAGGACGGTGCCTGCGCGGCGCGCGGTCGATGACGAGGGGAGGGGAGCGGTCGCGGAAGGGACTGCCTGATCGGTGAGGTCCGCGAGCAGCTCGCCGGGGTCTCGGGTCGTCCCGCTCGTGAGGTCGGTCAGGGGGATGGTGAGGTGGAGGGTGGTGTCGGGGCCGCGGTCGGTGTCGTGGGTGCCGGTGTGCAGGGTGGT